>CAMNCR010000171.1 GCA_946534455.1 uncultured Clostridia bacterium
GCCTACCTTGATGCCGTCCGCCAGCGCCAGGGAAACGGACAGGACCATCGCCAGGGCGATGACCAGAGCCAACAGTTTCTTCATTTTTGTGTTCCTCCTGTTTCATTTTTTGGCATACCTGCCATCTGCCCCTATTGTAAAGAAAAATCCTCCGCATTTGAATACAGAGGATTTTGATTCTGGTTGAAATTTTTCCGCATTGCGCAGGCGTCAGGAGGGAAAAGGTTCGTTTTTTTTCTGCCCGGGTTCATTTTCTTTGGACTCCTTCCGCTGCCCCCGGCGGTACTCGCTGGGGGTCAGCCCGGTGCTGCGCTTGAACATGTAGCTGAAGTAATGAGCGTCGTTGTAGCCCACCTGCTCGGCGATCTGGAAGGACCGCAGATCGGTGGTTTCCAGCAGCTCCTGGGCCTTGCTGATGCGCAGCCCCGTCAGGTACTGGGTGAAGGTCATGCCGGTTTCCTGGGCGAAGAGGGTGGACAGATGGCTCTGGCTCAGGTGCACCTCCTCCGCCACATCCTGCAGCATCAGGTTCGGATTCGAAAAGCGCTCGTCCAGAAAGAGCCGCGCCCGGGCCACGGCGCCGTCGCCCGCGCCCGCGCCGCGCCCGTAGCCGGCGATGGCGCGCGGGGAGGGGCCGTCCGCCGTCTTCAGGTGGCGAAGATGGCGCGCGCTGCGCATGCTCAGGCGGATGTCATGAAAATCCGTCACGGTATCCCCGATGGCGATCAGCAGATGGGGCTCCTGCTCCAGCTCGGGCAGCTGGAGGGAGGAATTGGCGAAGGAATAGGCGCGCTCCTCCACATCCTCCGGGTGATCCCCCAGCACCAGCGCGCGGGCGCCCTTGGCGCCGGAGCAGACGATCACCGTGCCCCCGCTCATCTCCGCCAGCCCCGTCAGGGCGGTGCGGCACGCGGTGCGCTGGTCGCCCTCGGCGGAGAAGGAAATGTCCAGCACCGCGTAGCATCCGGCCGTCAGGTTCACGCCCAGCTGGCGCATCTGCCGCAGCACCGCGTCGTCGTCCGCGGGGTCGCCCTCCTCGGTGAAAAGGCTCTCCAGCAGCTTTCCCCGCAGAAACTGGTTTTCGTTCATGACGCGGGTCTGGAGGGCGGAGAGGCTGGCCCGCTCCTGCCGGCGGGCCTCGATCTTGGACCGGGCCCGGTTCAGCACCTCCTCCAGCTCCCGGGCCGTGACGGGCTTGAGCAGATATTCGCTGACGCCCAGGGAAATGGCTTTGCGGGCATACTCAAAATCATCATACCCGGAGAGAATGATCCGCTCCATCCAGGGCATGGACCGCTGCACCTCCTCGCACAGCTTCATGCCGTCCATGAAGGGCATCCGGATATCCGTCAGCAGGATGTCCACATGCAGGTCCCGGATCATGGGCAGGGCCATTTCCCCGTCCGGCGCCTCGCCGACCAGCTGAAAGCCCTTCTCCTCCCAGGGAAAGGAATTCCGCAGATTCTCGCGGATCGCGATTTCATCGTCCACCAGAAAGACCTTCATCATCGGTGATTTCCTCCCTTGTGCGAATAGGAATGACGAAGGAGACCTCCGTTCCCTCCGGTCCAGAGCGGAGGGTCAGTCCCTTTTTCTTGTGATAATACAGGCGGATCCGCATGTCCACGTTCCGCAGGCCGAAGCCGGAATAGCCGGGCTCCATGGCCGCCTGCAGCGAGGGAGCATCCGCGCCGAGGGCCTGCTGCAGCTCCGCCAGCCGCTCCGGGGGAATGCCCTTGCCGGTGTCCAGGACGGAGAACTTCATCAGCGCGCCCTCCAGCGCCAGCCGGATGCGGATCTGCCCGCCGCCCCGCTTTTCCTTGATGCCGTGATACAGGGCATTTTCCACCAGGGGCTGAAGCAGAAGCTTGAGCATATAGATGCTGTCGGTATCCTCCGGGGCCTCCACCTCGTAGTGCAGGATGTCGCGGTACCGCGTCTGCTGGATGCTCAGATAGGCGGAAACGTGCTTGAGCTCCTGGCGCACGGGAATCCAGTCCGCGCCGGAGGAAAGCGAAATGCGGAAGAAGTCGCTCAGGCTGCGGGTCAGCCGGACGACCTCCTCGCTCTTGCCGGATTCGGCCTGCCAGATGATCGTGTCCAGCGTGTTATAGAGGAAGTGCGGATTGATCTGGGCCTGCAGCGTGCGCAGCTCCGCCTTGGCGAGGTGCTCCTGATTCCTCCGGGTTTCGGCGATCAGCGCCTCCAGCCGGGCGGCCATCTGATTGATATGCTCCGCCAGCTCCTGCAGCTCCTCCACCCCCAGATCGGAGACGCGGCCCCGCAGATCGCCCTCCGTGATCCGGCGGACCGTGCTCTCCAGCGAGGACAGGGCATCCTGAATGCTCCGCGTCAGATCGCGCATGGCATAGCGGGTGTACAGCAGCCCGATCAGGAGCAGCAGCGCCTCCGCCGCGGCGGAAAACAGCACCGTCCGGTTCAGCCGGCGGCTGGAGGCGGCCGCGCTCGAGATTTCCTGGGTGATGAAGGCGTCGATCATGTCCGCGACCAGGCGGCCCACATCCCGGACCTCGTCGACGGTCTCTTCGATTTCGTCGATGGACACGTGCGCCGCCATTCCGTCCCGGACCTGCCCGATGTATCCCTGCAGGGTATCCATGGTCCGCCGGGCGACGGTCAGATGCAGATGGCCGTCGCCGCTCGTTTCCGCCAGCAGGTCGTCCAGGGTGGCGTCCACCCGGGCCACCAGGGCCTCCACCCGGCTGTCCTCAAAGGAGGAACGCCCGGCGGCCACGGAAAACAGGTTCTCCGCCAGCACCGTTTCCACGCTGGGCTTGAGCTCCGCGGCCCGGTCCATGCGCGAGATCATCGCCTGATACCGGACGGCGTACACCAGCATGGTCACCAGCGCGGCCACCACGGGCAGCGCCAGCAGCAGCGCGATGGTGGACACGCTTTGCCGCACCTGGCGGACGATGCTGGTCAGTCTTCCGCGCGCCATCTCAGAAGCCCTCCACGGACGGGTCGGTCAGATCATCCAGATCCGAAAAGGCGCTCTCCTTCGGATGGGTGACGCGCGGCACCTCCTGCCCGTTTTTCAGCGCCTGCACCAGACGCATCACGTCGCCGCCGAGATCCGGCGTGCACTGGACGACGCAGTTGATCCGTCCGGCCTTCAGCGCGTTCACCGCTTCCTTTTCCCCGTCCACGGTGATCAGCAGGATGTCCCGGGCCGGGGCGATGCCCTCGCGCTCCAGCACATCCAGCACGCCCAGCGTCATGGAGTCGTTGTGGGAATAGACGACGTCGATGCCGTCCGGTCCGTATTTGTCCAGCAGGGACGCCATGCACTCCTCGCCCTTGGAGCGCAGGAAATCCCCGTTCACGCTTTCGATGATTTCAAAGCGGGGGTCGCCGGCCAGGGCGTCGGCAAAGCCGCGCTGCCGGTCCCGCATGGGCGTGGAGTCGGGGGTGCCGCAGATTTCGGCAATCCGCAGATGCGCAAGGCCCTCCGCGTCCGCCTTCCGGATCAGGTATTCCCCGGCGCGGCGCCCCTCGGCGTAGAAATCCGCGCCGACGTAGGCCGTGTACAGATCGTCCTGCGCGGCGTCGATCATCCGGTCCACCAGGATGACCGGAATGCCGGCCTGCCGGGCCTCCGTGAGCACATTTTCCCAGCCCGTTTCCACGATCGGGGAGAAGACGATCACATCCACCCGGTAGGCGATGAAGGACCGGATGGCGTCGATCTGCTTTTCCTGCTTCTGATTGGCGTTCTCCATCATGAGCCCGTAGCCGAAGTCCCGGGCGGCGGCCTCCACGCTGGCCGTGTTGGCTATCCGCCAGGAGCTTTCCGCGCCCAGCTGGGAGAAGCCCACGACCAGGGCGGGCTTTTCCTCTGCCTCCTGCCGGACGGCGCAGCCGCTCAGCCCGGACAGAAGCAGCAGCGCCAGCAGCAGAGCCGCGAGTTTTCGCATCGGATGATCCTCCTGATTCAATTTCTTTTCGTTGGCTCCCATTATACACAAAACGGACCGAACTTCAAAGCCCGGAAAAAAACGCGGCATCCGCGGAGGGGATCGCGGGCGGACGGGTTGACTTCCGGCACGGGATATTGTACTGTATCCGGGACGGAAACCGGAGAAAAACGGAGCGCGGGGGCGGTGAATGCCCGATTTCGGCCCTCCGTCCTCCGGAGCGGATTGAGAACGATAGGGGAAAAGGAGACGGCGATGGATAAGCTGATCATTCATGCGGACCTGACGAAGGGGCACATCCGCAAGACGATTCAGGGACATTTTTCCGAGCACCTGGGCCGGTGCATCTACGGCGGCCTGTACGTGGGGGAGCATTCCGACATTCCGAACGAGAACGGCATTCGCCGGGATGTGGTGGAGGCGCTGCGGGCCATCCATCTGCCGGTGCTGCGGTGGCCGGGCGGCTGCTTTGCCGATGAGTATCACTGGAAGGACGGCATCGGTCCCCGGGAGCAGCGCAAGAAGATGATCAACACCCACTGGGGCGGCGTGACGGAGGACAACAGCTTCGGCACCCATGAGTTCATGGAGCTGTGCCGGCAGCTGGACTGCGACGCCTACATCTGCGGCAACGTGGGCAGCGGCACCGTGCAGGAGATGAGCGAGTGGGTCGAGTACATCACCTCGGACGCGATTTCTCCCATGACCGAGCTGCGGAAGCAGAACGGGCACGCCGAGCCCTGGCGCCTGCCCTACTTCGGCGTGGGCAACGAGAGCTGGGGCTGCGGCGGCAACATGACCGCCGAATACTATGCCAATGAATACCGCCGGTATCAGACCTTCGTCCGCCAGTATCATCCGGAGGACCGGATCTACCGCATCGCCTGCGGACCCAGCGCCGATGACTATCACTGGACGGACACGCTGATGAAGCAGGCCGGCAGCCTGATGGACGGCCTGTCCCTGCATTATTATACCGTGCCGCAGGATTGGAAGCACAAGGGCTCCGCCCTGGAGTTCACCGAGGAAGAGTATTACACGACCCTGCGCAAGACCCTGTTTATGGAGGAGCTCCTGAGCCGGCACAGCGCCATCATGGACCGCTATGATCCGGAGAAGCGGGTGGGCCTGATCGTGGACGAATGGGGCACCTGGTTCGACGTGGAGCCGGGCACCAATCCGGGCTTCCTGTATCAGCAGAACACCATGCGGGACGCCATCGTGGCCGGACTGAACCTCAATCTCTTCAACAGGCACTGCGACCGGGTGCACATGGCCAACATCGCGCAGCTGGTCAACGTCCTGCAGGCCATGATTCTCACCGAGGGTCCGGACATGCTCTGCACGCCCAGCTATTATGCCTTCAAGCTCTTCAGCGCGCATCAGGAAAACGAGCTGCTGGAAAGCCACCTGCAGGCGGAGCCGCTGAAGGCGGGCGGAGAGACCCTGCCCGGGCTGCAGGAATCCACCTCCCTGGCCCCGGACGGAACGGTGCATGTGACGCTGGTTAATCCGTCCCTGTCGGAAAGCCGCACCCTGCGGATCGACGTGCAGGGAAAGACCGTGAGCTCCATCGAGGGGCGCGTGCTGACGGGCGCCATGGATGCCCACAATACCTTTGACGCGCCGGATACGGTGCGGGATCAGGCCTTCGACGCCTTCCGGGCGGAGGAGGACGGCCTGCAGGTGACGCTGCCGGCGTGCAGCATCGTGCACCTGGCCCTGGCATGATGGACGCGGAAGGGAACCGGTGCAGGCGGTGCCTGCTCCGGGAGGCGCTGCCGGAGGACTATCACCGGTATGTCGCGTCCATGCTGACGCGGATTCCCCCCCGGGAGCGGGCGGCGGAGGCGGTGTACGAGGCGCGGCTGAAAATCTGCGGGGCATGCGATCAGCTGGACCGGGGCACCTGCATGGGCTGCGGG
>CAMNCR010000172.1 GCA_946534455.1 uncultured Clostridia bacterium
GTCACCACCACGCTCACGCCGTCCGCCGGCCGCAGGGAGGCCCGCAGCGTGCTGGAACGGAACATGACGCAGTTCACGCTGGCCATCTCGTCCTTCAGGGAGAAATACCAGTGTCCGGAGGCGATGTGATGCTTGAATCCGCTGACCTCGCCCCGAACCGTGACGCTCCGCGTGCGGGGATCCCTCCGGATCGCCTCCGCCACCAGCAGGTTCAGCTCCGATACGGACAGTCCGCTCTGATCAGCAGCCATGCGTCCTCTTTTCAGCCGCCTCCACCGTGTTTTCCAGCAGCATCGTGATGGTCATCCGGCCTACGCCGCCGGGAACCGGCGTAATCCAGCCGGCCACCTCACTCACCGTGTCAAAATCCACGTCTCCGCGCACCTTTCCGTCCACCCGGTTGATGCCCACGTCGATCACCACGGCCCCGGGCTTCACCATATCTCCGGTGATAAAACCGGCCTTTCCCACCGCGACCACCAGAATATCCGCCCGGCGGGTATGCTCCGCCAGGTTCCGGGTCCGGCTGTGGCACAGGGTGACCGTGCAGTTTTCCTGCAGCAGCAGCATGGCCATCGGCTTGCCCACGATGTTGCTCCTGCCGACCACCACCGCCTCCAGGCCGCTCAGCGCCAGCCCCGTCTGACGGATCATGTGCAGCGCGCCCCGGGGCGTGCAGGCCACGACGCCCGGCGTTCCGGTCAGCATATGTCCGGCGTTGACCAGATGAAATCCGTCCACGTCCTTTTCCGGCAGCACGCAGGCCAGGGCCCGCTGCTCATCCAGATGGGCCGGCAGCGGCAGCTGCACCAGAATGCCGTGAATCCGCTCGTCCCGGTTGAAGGCCTCAATCTGCGCCTCCAGCTCCTCCTGGGTGGTTTCCTCCGGCATGCGCGCCGTCCGGCTGTAGACGCCGATCTCCGCGCATCCGTTCTCCTTGTTTCTTACATAGATTTCACTGGCGGGATCCTGGCCGACCAGAATGACGGCCAGCCCCGGGGTGATGCCCTGCCGCTTCAGCGCCTCCACGCGGCCGGCCAGGCCGGCCCGGAGCTCCGCGGACATCCTTTTTCCGTCCAGAATCGTCGCGCTCATCTGTCTTCTCTGCCTTTCGTTGATTTGCTTTCCCGCAGCGCCCGCAGGCCTGTCAGCGCCACGCCCACGGCGTTGTCCCCGCTGAGCTCCGGCGCGCCGAAGCAGACCTCCGGCGCTCCCCGCCGTTTCCGCAGACGATCCCGGAGCAGGCTCCGGAACAGTTCGGAGGACGCCACGCCTCCGGTCACCAGCGCCCGGCGCAGCCCCGTCCCGGCGGAGCCGGCGCACAGCATGCGCGCGATGGTTCTCGCCAGCAGGTCGTAGACCTCCCGGGCAATCTGCTCCCGGGGCACCTCTCCGTCCCGGATCCAGCGAAGGGCCTGCGCCTCCGCGCCGCTGAAATGGCAGCACAGATCGCCCTCCGCCATGCTGCAGCCCAGGCGGCCTTCTCCGCTGCCCCGCTCCGCGAGCTTCTCCAGCTCCGGTCCGGACGGAAATCCAAGGCCCAGGGCCACGCCGACCCGGTCCACCAGCTGCCCCGCGTGCAGATCCAGGCTGCCGCCGAGGGGCTCAATTCCGTCCCGCTCCACGCGCAGCAGATCCGTCGTTCCTCCGGAAAGATGGAGCGCCAGAAAGCGCTCAGCTTCCTCCAGCTCCGTCCCCCGGGCCGCCGCCGCCAGATGGCCCCGCTGATGCGTCGTCTCAAAGCACGGCACGTCCAGGGTCGCCGCCAGGAGGCCCGCCATGGTTTTGCCCACATGAAAAACCGGCATGTAGGAATCCTCCGGATCCCGCGGGCGAACGCTCGCCGCCAAGGCTACCGGCCGCGTCTCCCGGAGCACGGCGCGCAGAGGCTCCCATGCCGCCTGCAGATTGCGCACATGCGCAAAGACCGCGTCGCTCTGGCGCAGTCCCCGCTCCCCCTCCGGCACGCGCAGCAGCTCCCGGAACTGATAGAGGATTTCCCCCTCCAGGGTGACCACCGCCACCGAGCTCCGGTAATTGCTGGTGTCGAAGCCGATCACGGCCTCTCTCATGCCTGTGCTTCCTTCTCGCGCTCCAGCGTGCCCAGAATGCCGTTGACGAAGGGCTTGTCCTCTTCGCCCGAATACCGCTCCGTCAGCGCCAGCGCCTCGGCGATGGCCGCCCGGTCCGGCACCTCCGGCTCGTAATAGATTTCCCAGAGCGCCAGGCGCAGGATGGTCACATCCACCAGGGACATCCGGTCCAGCGGCCAGCCTTTGGCCGTGCGCTCAATGCGCTCATCCAGCTCATCCCGGTGTGCCATGACCCCCTCCAGGGCCCGCGCGATATACTCGCGGTCCTCCTGGTTCGGTTCATCCTCTCCCAGGGGCACGCTGTCCGCCGGCCGGCCGGCCCGCAGCTCGTCATACACCATCTTCAGCGTATCCTCGCCGCCCTGACCGCCCGCCGTTTTTTCAAAAATCATCTGCATGGCCGCAGCCCGCGCTGTGGTTCTTGACATGTTTTACTCCTCTTCCTCCCGGACGGCATTCTGCTCCTCCGGCTGCTCCGCCTGCTGCTCCTGCTCCCGGGCCACTTCCTGCCGGAAGTCAATCACGGAAGGCTGCTTCTGCGGAATCACGCGGTTCGCCGCTTCCCGCAGGAATTCCCCCTTGTTGTTGACCGTGCCCAGGAAATAGCCCAGGGCAAAGAGCGCCGCCAGCAGCAGCGTCTTCCAGAATCCAATCGTCAGCAGCAGCGCGCCGATCACCACAAACAGTGCGCCCAGCGCC
>CAMNCR010000173.1 GCA_946534455.1 uncultured Clostridia bacterium
ACGGCAGCAGGCTCCTCCGGAACCTCCGCGGGCTTCTCCTCCGGGGCCGGCTCCTCCGGCATGGCCTGCACATGAGCCTCCGGCTCCGGCAGCGGCATTTTCTCCGGTTCATGCAAAAGCGGCTTGGCCGTGGGCGGCGCGATGCTGAAAACGGCGTCCTGCGCGTCCTCGCCCGTGGCCTCGATCTGAACGCGCACGCCCTTGACCTCCACGCCGCTGCAGGCGGTCACATACTGCTTGATCTGCCGCTGCAGCGCCTCGATGGTCAGCGGAATGCTGATGCCGCCCGCCACATCGCCCCGGATTTTCACCAGCAGACCCTCCCGCTGGTTCTCCAGGGACACCTCCTGGGACTTCACCTCCGGATGCTGCTCCAGGCAGCGGTCCACCATGCGCATGAGCGCCTTCATGGAGATGGAAAGATCGCCGTTTTCCGTCTTCTGCGTCACAAAACGGTCCTTCCGCCTCCGGTGACGGAACAGCACCGCCAGGCAGTATCCGCCCAGCAGCAGAAGCAGCACAGCCGCCGTAATCAGGAGCAGCCGCCTGCCCAGCGAATCGCTGCTGACGACGCGGGTCGCGAACCCGGCGACGTCCACCTGAAACACGACCTGCGCCACGAGCGCGGCCGCGGAGGCGATCAGCAGCAGGCCCGCCAGCGCCACCAGAATCCGGTCCAGAATGCGTATTTTCATATGTGTCCCTCCTCACGGCCTGTCCGCCGGGCCTCCGGCCGACCGCCGTCCTCCTCGTCCTTTCCCGCGGCTGAGCCCCGGGCGATCCGTTTCATTCGTAAGGATACATATGCGGAAAGACAGAGGAACCTTCCCCTGTCCTTTCGCTCAGTCTCAGTTTTCGTTTTCCGGGGCGGTTTCCGGCATCTCCTCCGCCTGAGGCGTCTCCGCCGGAGCTGCGGCCTCCTCCCCGTCCGCCGCGCTCTTCGGCTCCTCCTGCGGCGCTTCGGCCGGCTTTTCCCCGGTCACCGGGCCGGACTTCCCGCCGGGAGCCAGGTCGCCCGCCTCCAGGTTCGCGCTCTTCGCGCCCGCCTGCAGGGCGTTGTTTTCCTTTTCGAAGCTGACGCTCTGTACGTGCACATCCACCCGCACCACGTGCAGCCCGGTCATGGACTCGATGGCCTTGCGCACGTTTTCCTGCGCATCCATCGCGGCGCGCTGAATGGGCGTTCCGTATTCCACGATCACATACAGATCCACGGAGGCTTCCTCCGTCCCGATCTCCACCTTCACGCCGCGGGTCACGTTCCGGTTCTTGCTCAGCAGGCTCCCGTTCACCGCGCACATGCCCGCAATGCCCTCCACCTCGCTGGCCGCCAGGCCCGCGATGATTGCCACCACGTCGTTGGCGTAGGTGATGCTGGAGGACGGCGTCGGATCCAGGTCCGTCGTCTGCGGCAGGGTGCTGCCGGTCTCTCTGCTGTTTTTCTTCTTGGTGGTCGCCATGGTATGATCCTCCTTGGGCGTTTTCACATCGGAATTATATCAGATTGCGTCAGGGTTGACAACGTCCGCTTTCTCCTCCAGCCCGGTCACGGCAATATGCAGCTCCTCCAGCTGGCGCGGCTCTACCTCTCCCGGCGCGCCCATCATGACATCCTGCGCGTTCTTGTTCATCGGGAAGGCAATCACCTCCCGGATCGATTCCTCGCCGGCCAGCAGCATGACCATCCGGTCCACGCCCGGGGCGATGCCGGCGTGCGGCGGTGCTCCGTAGCAGAAGGCGTTATACATCGCGGGGAATTTGGCCTTGACATCCTCCTCGCCCAGCCGGACCAGCTCAAAGGCCTTGATCATGATCTCCGGATCGTGATTCCGCACCGCGCCGGAGGAAAGCTCCACCCCGTTGCACACCAGGTCATACTGATAGGCCATGATCTCCAGGGGATCCATTTCGCCCCGTTCCGCCTTCAGCAGGGTTTCCAGCCCGCCGTTGGGCATGGAGAAGGGATTATGGCAGAATTCCAGCTCGCCGCTCTCCTCGCCGATCTCATACATCGGGAAGTCCACGATCCAGCAGAAGGCGTACTGCTCCTTCTTCATATGCTGCGGGCACAGCTCGCCCAGCTTCTTGATCAGGACGCCCGCCGTTTTCTGGGCCGCGGTGATTTTCCCGGCGGACAGCGCCACGAAATCTCCCGCCTCCAGGCCCAGACCTTCGATGATCTGCTCCCGGTCGCTCTGCAGGAACTTGGCGATGCCCCCCACGATCTCCCCCTTGTCATCCAGGCGGAACCAGTAGGGCTTGCTCCCGCTGACAACCTCCACATCCGCGCAGAGCTGATCAATCTGCTTGCGCGTGGCGGTAAAGCCGGAAACCCGCACAGCCTTCACCACGTTCCCCTCGAAGGGGCCGAAGCCGCAGCCGCCCAGCAGGGCCGTCGCGTCCTGCGCGGTCAGGTCGATGCGCAGGTCGGGCTTGTCGCTGCCGTATACCTCCATGGCCTCCCGGTAGGGAATGCGGCGGAACGGCGCCTTGGAAGCCACGTTCCAGGTGCCGTATTTGGCAAAGACAGGCGGCAGCACATCCTCCAGGATGGCAAACACATCCTCCTGCGTGGCGAAGGCCATTTCCATATCCAGCTGATAGAACTCGCCGGGGCTCCTGTCGCCGCGGGCATCCTCGTCCCGGAAGCAGGGCGCGATCTGGAAATACCGGTCAAAGCCGCTGGCCATCAGCAGCTGCTTGAACTGCTGGGGCGCCTGGGGCAGGGCATAGAATTTGCCGGGATGCTTTCTGGCGGGCACCAGGTAATCCCGCGCCCCCTCCGGGGAGGAAGCGGTCAGAATCGGCGTGGTGATTTCCAGAAAACCGTGCTCGTTCATCGCCTGGCGCAGCGCCGCCACCACGTTGCAGCGGAGAATGATGTTCCGCTTCACCTCGGGGTTCCGCAGATCCAGATAGCGGTACTTCAGCCGGAGGCTCTCGTCCGCCTCCCGGCTCCGGTTGATCTGGAAGGGCAGCGCGTTATAGAGGCACTTGCCCAGCACCTCCACCTTTTTCGGCACCACTTCGATATCGCCGGTGGGAATCTTCGCGTTCTTGTTGGCCCGCTCGCGAACCTCCCCCGTGACGGAGACGACGCTTTCCTTATTCAGGCTCCGGAAGACGTTCAGCACCGCCTCCTCCTCCGCGACCACCTGCGTCACGCCGTAGTGATCCCGCAGAATCACGAAGGCCAGGTTGCCGCTGACCTCGCGGATATTGTCAATCCAGCCGCTCAGCTGAACCTCCCGGCCCGCGTCCGCCAGCCGGAGCTCGTTACAGGTATGTGTTCTGTGCTGCATTGTTCTCACGCTCACTTTCCCTCGGGCACTGTCTCGTCCCGTGTCAGACCGCGGATGACATCGGCGGCCTCCGACCAGAGCACCGTCCGCTCCTCGCCCGTGCTCATCTGCTTCAGGCGCGCCGCGCCGGAGGCGGCTTCATCGTCGCCGATGGTGGCCGTCCAGGGAGCGCCCGTCTTGTTGGCATATTTGAACTGCGCCTTCAGGCTGCGGCCGCAGTGATCCATGTCGGCCCGGAGCCCCGCCCGGCGCAGGCTCTGAACCAGCTCAAAGGCATGCTGCCGGTTTTCGCCCATATAGGTGACAAAGACGTCATACCAGCCCGGCTCCGGAATGGAGACGCCTTCGGCGTCCAGCAGCATCAGCACCCGCTCCAGCCCCATGCCGAAGCCCACCGCCGGCAGATCGGGCCCGCCCAGCTGCTCCACAAGGTGATCGTACCGGCCGCCGCCGCAGACCGTCAGATTGCCGTCCTTCGTCCGGGTGATCAGCTCGAACACGGTTTTTGTATAGTAATCCAGCCCGCGGACGATTCGGGGATTCACCGCAAAGGGAATCCCGGCGCCGCGCAGGCAGGTCTGCAGCTGCTCAAAGTGCTCCCGGCATTCATCGCAGAGCATGTCCAGCATGCTGGGTGCGTCCTTGGTCAGGGCCTGGCACTGCTTTTCCTTGCAGTCCAGCGCGCGCAGCGGGTTCCGGTCAAAGCGCTCCTTGCAGGTGTCGCACAGGCCGTCGAAGCGGTCCGCCAGATAGCTCTTCAGCCTCTGATGATACAGCGGGCGGCATTTCGGGCAGCCGATGCTGTTGATGTTCACGCTCAGATTGCTGATGCCCAGATCGCGGAGCAGGTGGAAGGCCAGCAGGATCAGCTCCGCATCCGCGGTAGCCTCCTTCGCTCCGAAGCACTCGCAGCCAAACTGATGGTGCTCCCGCAGGCGTCCGCTCTGCGGCGCCTCATAGCGGAAAATCGGCGCGTTCAGATAATACATCTTGCAGGGCAGCGCGTCCGCGTAGAGGTTGCTTTCCAGAAAGCTCCGCGCCGCGCCCGCCGTGCCTTCCGGCTTCAGCGTGATGGACCGGTCCGCCTTGTCCTTAAAGGTATACATTTCCTTCTGCACGATATCCGTCGTATCCCCTACGCCGCGCAGAAAAAGCTCAGTATGTTCAAACACCGGCGTCCGAACCTCGCGGTAGCCCGCCAGCGCGGCGGCCCTGCGCATCTTATCCTCCAGATACTGCCAGCGATAGCTTTCGGCCGGCAGCACGTCCCTGGTTCCCCGGGGGGCCTGTGTCAGCATACGCATCCTCCTCTTCATCCAGTACTTGCTGTACAAAGGAAGAGTATAGCATATTTTCCCCCGCGGTCAAAGACCCTTCCGGAAAAAAAGAAATGTTACCAGCTGTGTTTGGCCGCCTGCTTGACGCAGTTCTGGTGCATGCTGTCCACCTTGCCGGATCCGTGGGTTTTGCTCTTATAAAAATGGATGCAGAAATGTCCGTCAAAATTGTTTTTGCTGATGGTGGAGGTGCCGTGGGGCATCCCGTTCATGCTGGCCGCGTAGACATGGCCGTTGTAGCGCACCAGCACCGCGCGCCTGCGCCAGCTCCAGTGTCCGTAGATGCTCTTCATGATCTTCGTATCGCTGGCCGTCAGCGGCTCGCAGTCCATATGGTTGGCACCGGTCCAGCGCTTCACCGTGAAAACCTTGCCCGTCTTGATATCCTTCACCTTGAAGGTGGCGTGATGCGGAATCAGATTGGAGCCGCCGCTGAACCAGTTGGGCATTTCGGTGCCGCTGGCGGTGGAACCGGAATCGCTGCCCGCCGCGTCCGACGCGGTCGCCTTCTTCGCGCTGGAGCTTTTCAGCTTCTCCAGCGTTTTTTTGTTCACGGTCCCGTTGGCTGTCAGTCCGTTGCGCTTCTGGAAATTTTTGACGGCCTTCTTCGTGCCGTTGCCGTAATCGCCGTCGATGGAGCCGGTATAATAGCCCAGCTTCTTCAGGCGCTTCTGAACCGTTTTCACCGCGTCGCCGCTGTCTCCCGGCTTGCAGGTGCCGTCCGAGGAGGACGAGCTCTTCTTGTCCGAAGAGGAGGATTTGGAGGAAGACGAGGAGGACGAGGAGGACGAGCTTCCGACCTTGATATATTTTTTATAGACATAGCCCGTCTTTCCGCCCGCGCTGACCTTGTACCAGCTTCCCTTGGAATCCTTGATGGTCACCGTCGCGCCCTTTTTCAGCACGCTGACGACCTTGCTGTCCGAATCCGCCGCCTTGCGCATGTTCAGCGCGCTGGCGGTCACCGTGCCCGTCTTGGCCAGCGCGGCGCACAGCGGCAGCAGGCAGAGAAGGAGCAGAACCATGAACCCGACGCGAAGCTTTCGGTTCATCGTTCTCCCCTCCTTTTCTGACAATTCAGTGTCATTTTATTTCTATTTTGTTAAGATGTCAACTTGTTTGTAATAATTTTAATACGAAAAGTTCAATTTAATACAGATTTTCGTCATTTTTCGTTTCCGGAGCGCCTCCGGTTTCCCGCGTAAGAAAGCACTTGACACGCGGCCCTCCGTATGATATGATTTCTCCCGGTTTTGAGAAACCAGTGCCGTAGACAGCCGGTATCGCAAGATGTAAAGGAGCTCGCTCCGCCTGCCGAGGTGTAAGGAGAATGATTCATCACCCTTGCGCCTGCACGCAAGGGTTTCTTATTTTGAGCCGGATAGGAGGTGCAATTTGCATGAGCGCGAATCTTGAAATGAAGAAGCAGGTTGTTGCTGACATTCTGGAGAAATTCAAATCCGCGGAGTCCATGGTCATCTGTTCCTACAGTGGTCTGACCGTGGATCAGGTCACCGAGCTTCGCAAGCAGTGCCGTGAGAACAACGTTCACTACTGCGTGCTGAAGAACCGTCTGGTCGGCCGGGCTCTGAAGGAGCTGAACATCGACTGCCTGGATGATCTTCTGGAAGGGCCGAACGCCTTCGTCTTTGGCGAGAAGGACGTGACCGCCGCTCCGAAGATCCTGTCCAGCTTCATTGAAAAGAACAAGCTGACCTCTCTGGAAATCCGCGGTGGCCTGATGGGCACCGAGAAGCTGGATGTGGCCGCCATCAAGGAGCTGGCTGCTACCCCGAGCCGCGAAGAGCTGCTGGCCACCCTCGTTGGCTGCCTGCAGTCCCCTGTTTCCGGTCTGGTGGCTGTGCTGGATCAGATTGCCGAAAAGAAGGAAGCTGCCTGAGCTTCAGATGGGCGGCCTGACTGCCGCCTGACCGAATCATGATGGAGGAAAGAAAAATGACGAATCAGGAAATCATTGAAGCCATTGAGTCCATGACTCTGCTTCAGGTGAAGGAACTTGTGGATGAGCTCAAAGAGAAGTTCGGTGTGACCGGTGCCATCGCCGTGGCCGGTGCTGCCGCTCCTGGCGCTGCTGCTGCCGCCGAAGAAGAAAAGACCGAGTTCGACGTCGTGCTGAAGGATGCCGGCTCCGAGAAGATCAAGGTCATCAAGGTTGTGCGCGAAGTCGTGTCCGGCCTGGGCCTGAAGGAAGCCAAGGACATCGTGGAATCCGCTCCCAAGACCATCAAGGAAGCTGTTTCCAAGGAAGAAGCCGAGAAGATCGCCGAGCAGTTCAAGGCTGTGGGCGCCACCGTCGAAATCAAGTAATTTCCGTACGGATTCTCAGCCGGCAAACGTGCACCGTTTGCCGGTTTCTTGTTTTTTGAGGCGCTCTCTGCTATACTGCTGGGGTATGGGCCGTCCGCGATTCCCGCGGATCAGGCTCTCTGCTCATCACGATTGTGTCGCGCTCTGTCGCTGTCTTTGAGAAGGGAGGCGTTCCCCCGCATGAGTGCCCCGCGCGCGCTGCTGGCCCTGTGGCTGTGCGTCTGCCTGCTGGCGGCAGCCGGCTCCGTCCTGGCCGAGGAGGAAAGGCTTGAGCCTGCCTGGCCCGTGCCGGACTATGTGACGCGCCTGCTGGAGGTCGCCTCCGGCGAGGTGGGATATGCGGAGGGAGAGCACGGATGGACCAAGTACGGCGAATGGGCCGGGGATCCCTACTGTCAGTGGTGCGCTGAATTCCTCTGCTGGTGTGTCGATCAGACGGATCAGCGCTTCGGAACCCAGCTGCTGGGCACCGTCTATCCCCGCTACTCCGGCTCCAACACCGGCCGCAGCTGGTTCATCAACGCCGGCCGCTACGTCATTCGGAAGGGCCCCGTGGACGGCTGGGGCTATGAATGGCTGAAGGGCCAGACTGCCTTCCTCCAGTCCGGCAGCTATGTGCCGCAGCCCGGCGACCTGGTCTTTTTCACCTGGACCAGCGATACCGATACCGACCATGTGGCCCTGGTTGAATACTGCTCCCGCGGGGAGGATGGCACCGTCTGGATCCATGTCATCGAGGGCAACAAGCCCTCCTCCGTCGCGCGGGATGTATACGAGCTGAACTATTCCCGCATCCTGGGCTACGGCACGGTGCATGACGTGGCGGATATCACCATGCACTTCGGCAATGAAGGCGAAAAGGTGCGCCAGCTGCAGGAAAAGCTCGTCTATCTGGGATATCTGGATCCGGTCTATGAAACCGGTCACTTTGGCAACATGACGCTCAGCGCCGTGCAGGCCTTCCAGTCCGCTCACCGGCTCCGCGCCTCCGGAATTGCCAACATCGAAACCCAGCTCCGCCTGGATGAGGCCGTGGAATGGAAAATAGACCAGGATCCCCTGACGTGGACCGTCGTGGATGAGGACTGATTCCCCGTCCCTCAACGCTTTTCAAGGGAGAGAATTGATCATGAAACGTGCATGCTGTCTGGTGCTGTGCCTGATGCTGCTGGCCTGCCTGCCGGGCGTCTCCGTCGGCGAGGAGGCGGAGGCCTCCCGGTTTCAGTTTGACCTGTTCTTTCATCTCCATCCGGAATCCTTTTCCGGCATGGATCAGGCCCGGGCCGAGGGCTACGCGGAGCTGCTGTCCGCGCTGGAGCTGAAGGGAGAGCTGACCTGGGCGCCGGACAGCCAGTGCGTGGACACCACCTTTTCCCTGGTGCCGGTCACCAACCCCTCCGCTGCGCTGACCTTCCGCCTCTTCGGCTATCCGTCCCACCTGCTGCTGACCTCTCCGCTGCTGGGAAACGAAACCATCCTCTTCAACAGCGAAGCTCTGATGGAATTCTGCATGAAAACCTATTCCCATCTGCAGATTCCCCTGCCCTATCTGGCCCTGCTGTTTCCCTATTCCACCTTCAACGCCTTCTACTATATGTCGGAGGCCTGGGTCCGCGAAATCGGCTTCCCCTATCACTCCATGACCATCAAGGCCGAATGGGTCCGGAATCTGGCGGACGCCTGGTCCGATCTGCTGCTGGAGGATAACGCGCTGCTGGACTGGTTTGGCGCGCTCTCTCTGCAGAGCGATGCCTCCGAGACCCTGAGCGCCGAGCTGCAGGCCGTTCCCTCCTATGTGCTGGGACCCCTCACGGGCGGCCGCGATATTCAGATGATCGTCGAGGAGGACGCGGTCGCCTTTGCGAAGGGCCGGAACGAGTTCTATCGGGAAACCGCCCGTCCGGACCGCTATGCCATCGAAACCTCCCTGCCCGTCACAGCCAGCGGATTCCAGCCCGAGCTCACCCTGGAAACAACAAAAAATGAAGAGACGGCTCAGACCGCTCTCCATCTTTCCTATGCTTCCACCCCGGAAACGCTTCAGGCCGCGGGGCTGGACGCGGATCCTCAGACCCTGCTCACCCTGAACGCCTCCGCCGCGCTGCCCGGCCGCTGGCCGGTTTCCGGCAGCTATACCGCCGAGGCCTCCATCGAGGGAGATCTGCTGCCTCCCCTCCGGCTGAAGGCCCATCTGGAGGCTTCTCCCGACGGGAGCCTCCGGCTTCTGATCTTCGATGAGGCCCGTTCCGCGGCAACCTCCCTCCTGGAGATCGACGGGACGCTCACGTCCCTGCCCGTGGAAACCGTCCCCTCCTTCGACAAGAACTGGATGATCCAGTTCCTGAACATCTTCTCCGTCAACGACGTGACGCTGCAGGAGTTCGTCCATCGCGTCGCCCGTCCCGCGCTGTACGGCGTGCTGGATTTCCTGGTGGAAATGCCTGTGGCCGGATGCCAGAGCGTGATGGACGATCTGTCCGACTCCGGCATTCTCCGCCTGCTGCTGGGCGAATAGCTATCCCCGCAGCCAGGTTCCGTCATATACGAAGTTCGCCGGCCCCTCCTGAAGGACGTGGCCGGTTTTTTCGTCCCAGATCACGCGGAGGTCTCCGCCGTTGAGCGAGATCGTCAGATCCCGTCCGCACCGTCCGCCCAGGACCGCCGCCACCGCCGTGGCGCAGGCGCCCGTGCCGCAGGCCATGGTCTCCCCGGAGCCCCGCTCCCAGACGCGCATCCGGATGTGCCGGCTGTCCAGCACCGTGGCAAATTCAATGTTGGCCCGCTGCGGGAACAGGGGATGGCGCTCCAGCCGGGGACCGATGCCCTCCACGTCGGCATGCTCCGCGTCCGGCACGAAGATCACCGCGTGGGGATTGCCCATGCTCACGCAGGTCATGCTCCATTTTTCTCCCTCCAGGGCAATGGGCACATCGATCGCCCGATCCCCCTCCAGCCGCACCGGGATCTCCGCGGGCCGCAGCTCCGGCAGGCCCATATCCACGCGCACCGCGTCCACCCGCTCTCCCGCGCCCGAAAGCAGAAGGAGCTTGATGCCCGCGCCGGTTTCCAGCGTCAGCTCCCGCCTGCGCGTCAGTCCCCGCTCGAACACATAGCGGCCCACGCACCGGGCGGCATTGCCGCACATTTCCGCCTCGCTTCCGTCCGCGTTGAACATCCGCATGCGGAAATCCGCCCTGTCGCTGGGGAGGATCAGCACCAGTCCGTCGCTTCCCGCGCCGAAATGCCGGTCGCTGATGGCTCTGGCCAGCGCCTCAGGGTCCGCCACGGTTTCCTCAAAGCCGTTCACATAGACATAGTCATTCCCCAGGCCTTCCATCTTAGTGAAGCGCATCTGTCTCCTCCCCGTCCGTCTCCGTTCTGGCCTTTCCGGCTTCCGCCGTCCGGCTCAGCTGACCTCTCCCGCCGCGATCACCGCAGGCTCCGCCGCCGTTGCCGCATTCTCCTCCGCCGGCGCCTCCTCCTGCCGGATGAAGCGATTCAGCTCCCGCAGCCGGTTAATCCGGCCCTGCACCCGCATGCCCGTCAGCGCCTTGCTCCGGTACCGGTCAAACAGCGCGCGCACCCCCATGGTCACGGGGATGGCGGCCCAGAATCCGGTCATCCCGGCCACGGCCGCGCCCACGCCCATCGCCGCGCCGGACTTCACCATCCGGTACGCTCCGTCCTTCAGGCCCGTCACGCCCGGCTTCCGTCCCAGCAGCACCTTGCTTCCCTCGCTGGCGGAGATGATGACAAAGGGCAGCAGGCCGCTGACGCTCTCCGTCAGCTCCGTCCAGATCCCCGTTTCTTCCAGCAGGCCCATGTCCACGGCGATCTCATCCAGATAGGTCAGCCCCGAGGCGATGGTATCCACCACCGTGTCATGCTGGCGCTTCCGGTACTCCTGCACAAGCTCCTCATAGGTCTTCATGGTACTCCTCCTTCCGCTCTTCAGCTGATCGCGTCCCGAATCAGATTCAGCAGCGTCACCAGCACCCAGGATCCGCCGGCGATGCCCACCAGCCAGATGGCATCCCGGAGCCAGGAGCCCTTTTTCTTCTCCTTCTGGGCGTTTCTGGCCTCCCGGGCCGCGTCCTGAGCGCTGGCCTTTTTTTCCAGCGCCGCCAGCCGGTTCCGGCTCTCCGTCAGATCCTGATCCCGGGCTTTCCGCTCCTCCTCCAGCGCCGTTTCCAGCAGCGCAATGCGCGCCTCCAGCTTCTGAATTCGCCGGTCCTCCTCCCGGGTCAGACCGTCCACCTCCTGGCGGAGCTTGCTCTGATCCTCGCACAGGCCCTCCGCCACCAGGGTCATTTCCGCCGTAAACTGCTCGATCAGCTGGGTGGTGTTCTCCCCCTTGACCATCTTCAGCGCCCCGTCCCAGAGCTTTCTGGGCTTCTGGCTCAGTGTCGTCTGTTCAGACATCCGAAAAATCTCCTCTCCTCTCCGTCCCGCGCCGCTGTCCGCGGCCCGGAAGGATTCTCCGCGGGCGTTCCCGCCTCCGCCTTCCGCTTCAGATCCGGAACACGAAGCGGTCCCCGCGGATCCACTGTACGCTGTTATGCAGCGGCCGGCTCCGCTGATCAAAAATCACTTCCCGGAGGCACAGCAGCGCTGTTCCTCCGGCGACGCCCAGGGCCTCCGCCTGCCGCGGCCCCGCCTGCTCCAGGGATATTTCATGCTCTCCCTGCCGGGGCTCGATGCCGTATTCCCGCAGCACCTGATACAGGCTTCCGCTCAGATTGCTCTCCTCCAGATACGCGTAGGCCATGGAAAAATGGTTTTCCTCCAGCACCACCGGTTCCCCGTCCGCCAGCAGCAGCCGGCTGGTCTCGATCATCCGGTCCCCGTGCTGCAGGTGGAGCTCCTCCAGGTCCCGGGGTCCGGCGGGCAGCTCCCGCACCCCCAGCACCCGGACGGAAGGCGTTTTTCCGTTCATCAGGCAGGTTTCATGAAAGCTGTGCACATTCTTCAGATTCTGCGCGCCCCTTTTCAGCGCCACAAAGGTGCCCTTTCCCTGCTTTCTCTCCAGCAGCCCCTCGCTTGTCAGCTCCGCCAGCGCCCGCCTCACGGTCACCCGGCTGACCTGATACAGCTGCTCCAGGTCGTGCTCCGCCGGAATCCGGGTCCCGACGAGATAGGTTCCCCGATCGATGTCCTCCCGGATCCGCTGCATCAGCTGATAATACAGGGGACTGGAACTGACGGACTGCAGCTGCTTCATGCCGGTATCGCTCCCATTCTTCTCCAAAGGTCTCTGTTGTATTACAATGTATCAATACAACATAATGATATTATCATCCTTTGTTTTGCCGGTCAATCCTTCTTTCTGAAAAACGCGCATAGGCAAACTGAAAATTATGTGATAGGATAAGCTGTTCTTTTTCCGAAATCTGTCTGAAAGGTTGTGTTCCAGGATGCAGGCATGGCTCCGTTCTCTTTCCTTTCCGGTTCCGTCTTCCGTTTCCGATGCCGTTTCCCTCGCTCGCTTCGAGCTGGAGCGCGCGCTGCCGGCCTATTCCTTCCGGCTGTCTGTGCAGCCCGAGCTGGGGGAGGGCTGGTCCTTTTCCCGCAGGGACGGCGAGGCCTGCCTCGCGGGCGGCCCGGCGGGCCTGCTCTATGGCGCGTATCATCTGATTCAGCTTTCCCTTTCCGGCCAGGCGCTGCCGGAGGAGGCCGCCTCCGCGCCGCGATACGCCCTGCGGATGATCAACTGCTGGGACAATATGGACGGCACGGTGGAGCGGGGCTATGCCGGGCGCAGCCTGTTTTTTGAAGGCGGAGCCTTTCAGTATGATCCGGACCGCATCCGCTCCCTGGGCCGTCTGCTGGCCTCGGTCGGGCTGAATGTGCTGTGCATCAACAATGTCAATGTGCATTTTCCCGCCCAGCTGCTGCTGGAGGATCTCCTGCCGGATCTGGCAGCCCTGGCGGATCTGCTCCGCCCCTTCTGCGTGAGGCTCATGATTTCCGTCGACTTTTCGCAGCCGCTCCGGCATGGCCTTCCCTCGGCGGATCCGCTGGATCCCGCCGTGCGCGCCTGGTGGGCGGAGGCCGCGAACCGGGTCTATGCCGCCATTCCGGATCTGGCCGGGTTCCTCGTCAAGGCGGACAGCGAAAACCGCCCCGGTCCCCATGCCTACGGCCGCTCCCACGCGGAGGGGGCCAACATGCTGGCCGAGGCGCTCAGGCCCCATGGCGGCGTGCTGGTCTGGCGCGCCTTCGTCTATAACTGTCATCAGGACTGGCGGGACACCGCCACCGACCGGCCCAGGGCGCCCTGGGAGCTCTATATGCCCATGGACGGCCAGTTCGCGGACAATGTCATTCTGCAGGTGAAGCACGGCCCCTTCGATTTCCAGGTTCGCGAGCCCCTGTCTCCCCTGCTGCTGTCCCTGCGGCACACGCCCATGGCCATGGAGCTTCAGCTGGCGCAGGAATACACTGGCCATCAGATCGATATCTATGCCATGCCGCCCATGTGGCAGGAGCTGTTCCGCGATCTGCCCGCCGACCGCATCTGCGCCATCACCGCCGTGTCCAACCTGGGCCGGGATGAGAACCTGACCGGGCACCCCTTCGCGGCGCTGAATCTGTTTGCCTTCGGACGCCTGGCCTGGGATCCCGCCGTGGATCCGGCGGAGGTGACGCGGCAGTGGGCCCGCCTGACCTATGCCTTCCCGGAGGCGCAGGAGCGGCAGCTGGTTTCCCTGCTGATGGGCTCCCGCCGGGTCTATGAAAAGTACACGGCGCCCCTGGGCCTGGGCTGGATGGTCAATCCGCATGTGCACTATGGGCCCAACCCCTCCGGATATGAGTTTGATCAGTGGGGCACCTATCATAAGGCCAACCATACCGCCGTGGGCATTGACCGGACCCGGAACGGAACCGGCTACCTGTCCCAGTATCCCGAATCCTTCCAGCGCCGCTACGGCGACCCCTCCGTGTGCCCGGATCTGGATCTGCTGTTCTTCCACCGCCTGCCCTATTCCTTCGTGATGAAGGACGGCCGGACCCTGCTGCAGCGGATCTACGATGATCACTTTGAGGGCTATGAGGAAGCCGCCGCCATGCAGGAAACGCTGAAGGCCCTTCCCTTCCCGGAGCCGGATGCCGGGGTCATTCAGGAGCGCATGCAGCGCCAGCTGGCCAACGCCCGGGAATGGCGCGATGTCATCAATACCTTCTTCTTCCGCCTCTCCGGCATTCCGGATCAGCACGGCCGGGTCATCTATGACTGATCCGCGCCTCTGTTTTCCTTTCTTCCGTGATCCGCGTCCCGCTCATCAGGCTGCGCCTTCCTGCGCAGCCTGATTCATTGGGCGCCAGATCACCAGGCTCATCGTCACAAAGCAGGCCGTGGCTCCGGTCAGCTGGCTGATCAGCTCCGCCCAGAAAACGCCGTTTACACCCAGCCCCAGCCCCGGCAGCGCCAGCGTCAGCGGCGCCACCAGCACGATTTTGCGCAGCAGGGAGAAGAACAGCGCATAGCGCGGATAGTTCAGGGCCACAAAGGTCGACTGCCCCGTCTGCTGCAGCGCCATGAAGGGGAACACGCCAAAGAAAATCCGGGCGCAGTCCGCCGTCAGCGCGATCAGCTGCTCATCGGCGGTAAACAGGCCGATCACGGGCCTGGGCGCGAACATCACCAGGGCCCACATCGCCAGATTGATCCCCAGGCCGCTGAGGAAGGTGAAGCGAATGCTCTGCGACACGCGGCGGTACAGCTTCGCGCCGTAGTTATAGCTCATCACGCTCTGCCCGCCCTGAACGATGCCGTTGTTGGGCAGGCTCATGATCTCCCGGATGGAATTGATCAGGCTCATGGCGCCCACATACAGGGTGCTCATGGAGCCGCCCCAGGCCTTGAGCATGACGTTGACGATGGCCTGCGTGAGGCTGTTGGTCACCTTGAAGGTGAAGCCGGTGACCCCCAGGCGGATGATGCCCTTCAGCTCCGTCCGGTCCAGATGAAAGCCCGTCAGGCGGATCACCGCCCGCCTGCCGCACAGGAAGGCCATGGCCCAGGCCGCGCCGGCCAGCTGGGAAAGCACGGTGGCCAGCGCCGCGCCGCGGACCCCCATGCCCATCTGATAGATCATCAGCGGATCCAGCAGGATGTTCAGCGCGGCCCCGATGATCACCGTCATCATGCCGACCCTGGGAAAGCCCTGGGCGCTGATGAACGGATTCATCCCCAGTCCGATCAGCACGGGAATCGTGCCGATCACATAGATCCGGAAGTAGCTCAGCGCGGCCGGCAGCGTCTCCGCGTCCCCGCCCAGCAGCCGGAGAAGCCCCGGAGCAAACCCGAAAAGCAGCACCGTCAGCACGCCCCCGGTGATCATCAGCATCGTGAAGGAGGTGCCCATGATCCTCTCCGCCTTCCGGTTGTCTCCGCTGCCCCGGGCAATGGTCATCAGGGTGGCTCCGCCCGTGCTGAACAGATTGGCAAAGGCCCCGATCAGGGTGATCAGCGGGAAGCAGATTCCCAGCCCGGTCAGGGCCAGCGTGCCGCCCTCCGCCATATGACCGATGTACATCCGGTCCACGATGCTGTACAGGACATGCACAAATTCGGCCAGCATCATCGGCAGTCCCAGCTTCAAAATGGTCGTGGATACCCTGCCTCTGGAAAAATCGCCCGTTGACGCGCCCATGCGCTCTGATCGCTCCCCTCATACGGAAACACGTAAGCCTTTCCGCTTACGTGTTTCGGGTGAATCCGCTCTGTGCCGGGAAGGCGCTCTTACCGCGCCTTCCCGGGATTGTACTGTTCAATCACCAGCTGTTCCCGCAGCTCCGCGGCGGACATGCCTTCGATCTGCCCCTGCTTCGGCACGGAGACCTGAACCGGCTCCCGGCCGTGAATATCGAACCAGTTGTCGGAGAACACGCAGTCCGCGTCCCGCAGCCGCAGGCACACGCTCTTGGTATAGACCGGGGCCTGCAGCGTCAGCAGGAAAGCGTCCTTCTCCTCCCGGATCTGGACCTCCACCTCCGAGGGCAGGAACTGATAGGCCTTCGGCCGGACGAACAGCGTCGTGCCCGCGCTGACGCTCTGCCCGTCCTGCTTGAGCGTGTATTCCAGATAGAGGCTGCGCCGGTCCGCCAGCGTCCGGACGTCCCCGGTCAGATCCAGCGCCAGGCAGGCCTGCGCGGACAGCGCCTTCACCGTCACCTCCGCAGACCAGCTCCGCAGCACCTGCGCCTTTCCGTCCCGCAGGCGGCAGGTCACGGTCAGCGCCGCGTCCCGGGGGGTATCGTTGGACACATGCAGCACGGGATGCAGCACATCCGTATCGTCGCAGGACAGCAGCAGCGGGGCGTAGAAGCGCCTGGCCGCGTAGTGCAGGCCCTTCCAGCGTCCGAAGTAGTCAATGCTGCTCCAGGAGATCACGGGATTGGAATCGTTGACCTGCCAGTAGGCGCTGCCCATGCAGCGGCCCCGGGCCCTGCGCATATGCTCCACATTGGAGCGGATGCAGTCCGCCTGAACCAGCTGGGAGCAGTAGATCAGGCGCTCAAAGTCATAGGGATAGTTCACCATCTGCGCCAGGTAGTACATCACCTTTTCATTGCCCTGCACGCACTTCTGGTGCGCCTGGATCACGTTCCCGCACAGATCCAGATCCTCCTCCCGCGCAAAGCTCCGGAAGGTGCGGATGTCCGGCAGGCTTTCAAAGCCGTATTCGGAGCAGAAGCGGTAATAGAACTCCCGGAAGGCTTCAATCGGCTTGAAATTATGCCATACGGCCCAGTAGTGCATATCCCCCGCCCGGTTGGAGGAGGAATCATGGATGCCCCCGCCGGAGGACGGAGAGGAAGGCCAGTAGAAGGTCTGCGGATCCAGCTCGCCCAGAATCTCCGGAATGATCTGCTCAAACAGCGTCAGATAGTCCTGCCGCGCCTCCGGATCCTCGGGCAGCCCCCAGGCCTCCCAGGCGGATTCGATCTCATTGTTGCCGCACCACAGGCCCAGGGACGGATGATTCCGCAGGCGAAGGGCGTTGTCCCGGATCTCCGCCCGCACGGTGGCCTCAAACTCGGGGGTCAGCCGGTAGGAGGCGCAGGCAAACATGCAGTCCTGCCAGACGATGAGCCCGTGCTCATCGCAGAAATCATAGAAGGCGTCCTCCGGATAGGTCCCGCCGCCCCACACGCGAATGAAGTTGTAATTGGCCGCCACGCAGTCCGCCAGCAGGCGCCGGGTGCGCTCCGGGCTGCAGCGCGGCAGAATCTGATCCTGCGGAATATAATTGGCGCCCATGGCAAAGATCCGGATGCCGTTGTTGATGAAGCAGAATTCCTTTCCCCATTCATCCGGCTCCTGGCTGATGGTCAGCGTGCGGAGGCCGATTCGCCGGCTCCGGCTGTCCAGCACCTCTCCGCCGCGGCGAAGCTCCACCCGGCATTCATACAGGGGCTGCTCGCCCAGGCCTCTGACCCACCAGAGCTGCGGATCCTCGATGAGCAGGTCCGCCTCCCCCTCCCGCAGGGGCGCGGTCCAGGTTCTGCCGTCGGGGCCGGTCACCGTGCACACGGCTTCGAGCCCCTCCTCCCAGGTCTCCACCTCCGCGCTGCAGTGCAGCGTCACCCGGCCCGGCGCATGCTCCTGCGTGAACAGCGCGTCATGAATCCGGCCCCCGTCCCAGGCGGTCAGCGTCACATCCCTCCAGATGCCCAGATCCGGCAGCTGAGGGCCCCAGTCCCAGCCAAACATACAGTGGGCCTTACGGATATGCTGATAGCCGGGCATCGTGCCCTCCACGCCCCACAGCGGCCGCTCCGCGTATTTCCGCGCGATATACTCCGTCGGGGAATGCAGCTCCAGCCGGAGCAGGTTCCCGCCCTGCCGGAGCAGCCCCTCCACGGCGTATTCCCAGGTGCGGTGCATATTATCCGTATGGCCCAGCAGCTTCCCGTTCAGATAGACCTCGGACAGGGTATCGATTCCGAAAAAGGTCAGCGCCGCGTGCTTCGCGTCCGCAAAGCCCTCCGGCAGCTGAAAGGAGGTTTCCAGGACAAAATCCCGGTCTGATACCGCCGTGGAAATCCACTCGTTTTCGCCCCAGTAGGGATCGGGAATCGCGTTGTTTTTCAG
>CAMNCR010000174.1 GCA_946534455.1 uncultured Clostridia bacterium
CGCCCGTCCCAAGCCGGCGAACGCCGCGCAGCCTGAGCCTGCCGCCGCAGCCCCCGCCGCCGCGAAAGCCCCGCAGGAAAAGCCCGAGGCGCAGCCGGAAAAGGCCCGCGTCTCCTGGAAGGACGCCGTGGACGCCCGGGCCGCCGAGATGCACGCCCAGGAGACCGCTCCCGCCGCGGAGACACCAGCCGAAGCCCCCGCGGCCGAAAATCCGGAGCAGGCCCGGGAGCTCGGGCTGCTGATGGAGGCCGGCATCAGCGAGGAGGTTTCCCGTCAGCTGCTGACCATTCTCTCGGAAAGCAGCGGCCTCCGGCAGGCCTACAATCGCATCCGCAAGGTTTTCGGCAACAAGGACGGCAGCGAGTACTACGCCCGGGTCAAGGAAATCGCCGCCCGGGAGGCCGCGCAGCAGCTGCGGGAAGCCCGGGATGCGCAGTGAGCGCCTTGACAAATCAGGCGCGGCTCTCTATGATGATACATGGTTTTTCCGGCGCGGGGAGGCTGTCCCCGCCCGGAAAGGCTCAAACAGGAGAAATCGGGAGGAACGAACATGGCTGAACTGACGATGGATAAACTGGTTGCGCTCTGTAAGAACCGCGGCTTTATTTTTGCCGGATCCGAGATTTACGGCGGCCTGGCCAACACATGGGATTACGGCCCCCTGGGCGTTGAATTCAAGAACAACGTCAAAAAGGCCTGGTGGCAGAAGTTTGTGCAGGAAAGCAAATACAACACCGGGCTGGACTGCGCCATCCTGATGAACCGCGAGGTGTGGGTCGCCAGCGGCCACGTGGGCGGCTTCAACGATCCGCTGATGGACTGCAAGGCCTGCAAGGCGCGCTTCCGCGCGGACAAGCTGATTGAGGACTTCACCGGCGGCGCGGAAACCGGCGACGGCTGGACCAACGCCGAGCTGGAAAAGTATATCTCCGAGCATGACATCGTCTGCCCCGTCTGCGGCAAAAAGGATTTCACCGGCATCCGCCAGTTCAACCTCATGTTCAAAACCTTCGCCGGCGTGAACGAGGACAGCGCCAACGAAATCTACCTGCGGCCGGAAACCGCTCAGGGCATCTTCGTCAATTTCCAGAATGCCATGCGCACCACCCGCAAGAAGCTGCCGGCCGGCATCGCGCAGATCGGCAAGTCCTTCCGCAACGAAATCACCCCCGGCAACTTCATTTTCCGCGTCCGGGAGTTCGAGCAGATGGAGCTGGAGTTCTTCTGCAAGCCCGGAGAGGATCTGGAGTGGTTCAATTACTGGCGCTCCTTCTGCCGGGACTGGCTGCTCAGCCTGGGCATCAGGGAGGAAAGCCTCCGTCTCCGGGACCATGAGCCGGAGAAGCTGGCCTTCTATTCCAAGGCCACGACGGACTTTGAGTTCCTGTTCCCCTTCGGCTGGGGCGAGCTGTGGGGCGTGGCGGACCGGACGGATTATGACCTGACCCAGCATCAGAAGCACTCCGGCAAATCCATGGAATACCTGGATCCGGTCACCAACGAGCGCTATATTCCCTATTGCATCGAGCCCTCCCTGGGCGTGGACCGCATGGTGCTGGCCTTCCTGTGCAACGCCTATGAAGAGGAGGAGCTGGAGGGCGGCGACGTGCGCACCGTGCTGCATCTGCATCCGGCGCTGGCGCCCTACAAGGCCGCCGTGCTGCCCCTGCAGAAGAACAAGCTGGGCGCCCTGGCCAGCGACATCCATGCCGAGCTGTGCAAGTACTTCCCCGTGGAATATGACGAAACCGGCTCCATCGGCAAGCGCTATCGCCGGCAGGATGAAATCGGCACGCCCTTCAGCATCTGCGTCGACTTCGAAACCGAGGAGACCCAGACCGTCACCATCCGCGACCGGGATACCATGCAGCAGGAGCGGGTTCCCCTGTCCGAGGTCCGCAAATACATCGAGGACCGGATGCGCTTCTGATTCCGTTTTTCCTGAAGAAACCGCGAGGGCGGGAGGCCATGCCTCCCGCCCTCGTTCCGTTCCGGCTCCGTGTCAGAACAGCGCCTCCACAAACTCCTTCGCATTGAAGGGCTGCAGATCGTCGATGCCCTCGCCGACGCCCACGTACCACACCGGCACCTCCAGCTCCTGCCGGATGGCCAGGGCGATGCCGCCCTTCGCCGTTCCGTCCAGCTTGCTGAGGATGATGCCGCCGATTTCCGCCACCTCCTTGAAGGCGCGGGCCTGCATGAGCCCGTTCTGCCCCGTGGTGGCATCCAGCACCAGGATGCACCGGGTATCCGCCTCGGGATACTCCCGGTCAATGACCCGGCGCATTTTGGCCAGCTCCTCCATCAGGTTCTTCTTGTTGTGCAGCCGGCCGGCGGTGTCCACGATCAGCAGGTCCGCCTGCTGCGCCTTGGCGCTCTGAATCGCGTCAAACACCACCGCCGCGGGATCCGCGCCCTCCGCGTGACGGACGATCGGCACCCGGGCCCGCTCCGCCCACACGGTCAGCTGCTCCGCGGCCGCGGCGCGGAAGGTATCTCCCGCGCAGAGCATGACCTTGCGGCCGATGGCCTGGAAGCGCAGGGCCAGCTTGCCGATGGTGGTGGTCTTGCCCACGCCGTTCACGCCCACGATCAGCATGACCATGGGCCATTTCAGCGGAGGCCGGGGAATGTCCATCTGCTCCACCATGATCTGCTTGAGAATCTCCCGGGCCTCTCCCGCGTCCCGGACCTTGCGCTCCTGCACCCGGCTGCGCAGCTCGTCGATGATGGTGGTCGTCGCCTTCAGGCCGCAGTCCGCCATCAGCAGGATATCCTCCAGCTCCTCATAGAAATCGTCGTCGATCTTCCGGTTTTCCCGGACCATCACGTCGACCTTTTCGGTCATATTGCCCCGGGTTTTGCTCAGTCCCTCGCGCAGCCGCGCAAACAGGCCCTTTTTCTTTTCGCTCACTGTTCTTTCCTCCCTGCGGGGCGTGCCGCCCGCGCTCAGTTGTCCGCCAGATGGAAGCCGTTTTTCATCTGAACGCTGGCCTCCGCCAGAATCTTCGTCAGCGCGGAGGTCGTTTCCTCCTTCGCCATGTCGCACAGCTTCCGGTTGGCCTCCGCCGTCAGGCTGAAGTCGCCGCTCTTCGTCATCCGCTCATCGTATTCCTGCAGAATCTGCCGGCCGCGGGTGACCACCGCCGCCTGATACCGCTCCAGCAGCTGGGCGCAGGCCGCGAAATGCGGGTCTGCCAGCGCGCCGATGAGCCGGCTGGCCCAGTAGAAGTTTTCGCTCGTCGCCTCCAGGGTGACCTGGCTCAGGTAGGCCGGCATGCTGTCCACCCGCGGATACACCGGCAGCATGGCGGAGAAGGTCGTGGAGCCGAAGCAGATCCATTCCACCCCCTGCAGCTCCCGGGGAACGCCGTTTCGAATCTGGCAGATGGAGGTCACCCCCGTCCGGTTGATGCCGATGGAGCGGTAGATGCCGCGCTTCCCCGTATCCTGCCCCGAATAGGGATTATACGGAGTTCCCTGATAGTGCGCGGACAGGACGTACTTGATATCCTCCGCCGTCACCTTCCGGTCCGGCACGAAGCTCCAGGGAATCCGGTCGCTCTCCGGGCCGAAGTCCGCGTTCGGGCCGTCCCAGCGATAGCTGTCCGGCGCCAGATACCGGCCCATCATCCAGGCGCGGGGCGTGTTGTAGATGTGATCCATGTCCGTCCGGGAGCCGAAGATGTCCCGGGGATTGAAGGCGCCGCCCTGATTCAGGTCCAGATGATGGTCCCGGATAAACTCCCGCAGATCCGCGGAGCACAGATGCGCCTCCTGGGCGCCGAAGGCGTCCTCCAGATCGAAGGCGTCCATGCCGAACTGATTCGGATGGATCACGACCCGGTCCTCCGGCACCCGCCGGGCCATCCAGTGATGCCCGCCGATGGTCTCCATCCACCAGACCTCGTTCTCGTCGTTGAAGGCGATGCCGTTGGATTCATAGGTGCCGTACTGCTCCAGCAGGGAGGCCAGGCGGAGCACGCCCTCCCGCGCGCTGTGAATATACGGCAGCACCAGCACCACGATATCCTCCTCGCCGATGCCGCCCGGCACATCCTTTTCCCGGCGGCTCTTCGCCTTCCGGTAGCATACCAGCGGATCCGCCGCCAGCACCCGGGGATTGGAGGTAATGGTTTCCGTGGCGGTCATGCCGACGTTGGCCTCGTTGATGCCCGTCGCCGCCCAGATGCCGTTTTTCGGATCCACGCTGGGGCAGGCCGTATAGCGCATGGGATTGTCCGGAAGCTCGATCTCCACGTGGGAAATCACGCTCTTATACTTTCGCGGCTGCTGCCGGGGGGAAACCACCACCAGCTTCTTGACGTCAAAATGCCCGTCGTCCGTGCGGGCGATCATGGTAGACTGATCGTTGCTCGCCTTTTTCCCGACCAGAATCGTAGTGCAGGCCATCCGGATTCCTCCTGTTCTTTCTCTGTCCGGCATATTATATGCTTTTTCCCGCTTCCCCGTCAAATCCTCCCGGCCGGGTCTCTCCGGGACAGGTTGCCTTTTTCCGCCCTTCTGTGATAAGATATTGATGTATATGGATTTTGATCGAACGGAAGGATGAGCCTCACATGGATATGATGTCCCGGATCGCCGCGCTGGCGGCGGATTGCATACACACCCTCTGGCCCGATGCGGAAGGCCTGCCGGACGCCGAAGCCCTTCGCGGCTTCCTGGCCGTGCCGCCGGATCCCGCCCTGGGCGACTACGCTTTCCCCTGCTTCCGCCTGTCCAAACCGCTGCGCATGGCGCCGCCCAAAATCGCGGAGGCGCTCTGTGAAGCCTGGTCCCACGGCGACGTGGCCGCGGTGAAGCCGGTCAACGGCTATATGAACTTCTTCCTCAACCGGGAAAACTTTGCCCGGGAGATGATGACCCTGCTGCAGGCGCAGGGCGAGCGCTTCGGCGCGTCCGACATGGGCGCGGGGAAGACCATCTGCCTGGACTATTCCTCCATCAACATCGCCAAGCGCTTCCACATCGGCCACCTGTCCACCACCGTGCTGGGCAACAGCCTGAAGCGGATCTTTGACTTCCTGGGCTATCGGACGGTCGGCATCAATCACCTGGGCGACTGGGGAACCCAGTTCGGCAAGATGATCTGCGCCTATCTGAAATGGGGCAGCCGGGAGCAGGTGGAGCAGGGCGGCGTCGCCGCGCTGGAGCAGCTGTATATCCGCTTCCATCAGGAGGCCGAGAAGGATCCCGCCCTGGAGGATGAGGGCCGCCTCTGGTTCAAAAAGATCGAGGAGGGGGATCCGGAGGCGCTGGAGATCTTCCACTGGTTCAAGGATCTGACATTGCGGGACGCGCAGCGCGTCTACGATCTGCTGGGCGTTTCCTTCGACAGCTATGCCGGAGAAAGCTTCTATGTGGACAAGACCGGCGCCATCGTGGATGAGCTGCGCGAAAAGGGCCTGCTGACCCAGTCGGAGGGCGCCTGGGTCGTGGATCTTTCCGAGGACAATATGCCCCCCTGCCTGATTCTGAAAAAGGACGGCGCCACGATCTACGCCACCCGGGATCTGGCCGCGGCCAAATACCGGCAGGACACCTATCACTTCGACAAATGCCTCTATGTCGTCGCCTATCAGCAGGATCTGCATTTCCGCCAGGTGTTCCGCGTGCTGGAAAAGATGGGATATGCCTGGGCGAAGGACTGCGTCCACGTTTCCTTCGGCATGGTTTCCTATGAAGGGGAAGCCCTCTCCACCCGGAAGGGCATCACCGTCCATCTGGACGATCTCCTGTCCCAGGCCATCGAGAAGGCGCGGACCATCATGGAGGAGAAATCCCCGGATCTGCCCAATCGGGACGACGTGGCCCGCCAGGTCGGCATCGGCGCGGTCATCTACTCCGATCTGAGCAACAACCGCATCAAGGATATCGACTTCCACTGGGATCGCGCGCTGAATTTCGACGGGGAAACCGGGCCCTATGTCCAGTATACCCACGCGCGCTGCTGCTCCCTGCTGCGCAAGGCCGAGGCCCTGAGCCTGCCGGAGCCCGACTGGGCCGCCCTGACGGACGACGAGGCCCAGTCGCTCCTGCGCCTCATCAGCCGCTTCCCGGACGTGATTCAGGAGGCCGCCGCCCGGTACGAGCCCAGCCTGATCACCCGCGCCGTCACCGACATCGCCCAGGCCTACAATAAGTACTACTATGAGCATCGCATCCTGGACGGCGAGCCCGCTCAGGCCGCCGCGCGGGTCGCGCTGACGGACGCCGTGCGCGCCGTCGTCAAAACCGGCCTGTTCCTGATCGGCATCGAGGCGCCCGAACGCATGTAAAAGAAGGATTTTTCCCTCCGCATGGCGAAATGTTATAGGAATCACTGTTGATTCTGTTCTGAACAGAAGGTAGGTGGAATTTCATGAGTCGCAAAAAGAAGAGCAGAGCCGTCCCGGTTGTCACGATCATCATGCTGCTGACGGCCGCCCTGTGCGTCGCCTGTTTCTTCGCGGACCGGTTTGTCGCCGCGCAGCGCAAGGCTGCCAGCGATGATCTCGCCCGGAGGCAGCAGGAGGTCATCGATCAGAACAATCAGACCCTGGCGGACTATGCCGCCCGGATTGCCGAGCTGGAGCGCGAGTCCTCCACGACGGCCAGCGCCAGCTGGCCCGCCCACAGGAACGAGGGCTGGGATCTGATCGATCTGACCAGCTATCCCCTGGAGAATCCCACCGCGGAAACCCGCAGCCGGGCGCAGGTGCTGACCGGCGGCATGCTGCTGCTCAACGAGTGGCATTCCCGTCCGGAGGACTTCAGCGAGACCGCTCTGGTCAGCCTGGGCAAGTATTACGGCGGAAATGACAAGGTGCAGGTCAATGACTATAACGTCAAGATGTTCCCCAACGCGGCCGATGCCCTGAAGGAAGCGCTGGACGCCGCCCGGGCCGAGGATCTGACCCACTTCATCGTCACCGAGGGCTATCGCTCCTGGGACGAGCAGAACACCATGTTCCAGAACAGGGTCAACAAGCTCTCCTCCCGGTACTCCGGAGACGCGCTGATTGAGGCCGCCAAGAAGGAAGTCAACTATCCCGGCACCAGCGAATTCAACTCCGGCCTGTCCTGCACGCTGAAGCTGTATGACAAGGACGATCCCGAGGTCACCAACAGCAAGTTCTCCACCACCTCCCAGGGCAAATGGATGAACGAGAACTGCTGGAAGTACGGCCTCGTGCTCCGCTTCCCGCTGGCCAACTGGCCCCTGGAAACCACGCAGGACAAGAGCTTCAAGACCGGTGTCTCCGTGAAGCTGAACCTGTATCGCTTCGTGGGCAAGGGCAATGCCGCCGTCATGCACTATATGGACTTCTGCATGGAGGAATACATCGAGTATCTCGAGGAGCATCCCCACATCGCGCTGTTTGAGGACGGCGTGCTGAAGTATGAGATCTACCGCCAGTACGTGGGCGACAGCGAATCCTTTGACGTCCAGCTGACGCGGAACGCCCGTTCCTGGTCCACCTCGCTGGACAACATGGGCGCCATCATCACGGTTTTCGAATACTGATTCCGTCCTGCTTCAGGGCTCCCTGGCCGCGCCGGGGAGCCTTTTCCCATCGAAAGGAGTCTTTTCCGATGAAGAGCATTCTGATCACCGGCGCCTCCCGGGGCGTGGGCCGGGCGCTGGCGCTGGCCTGCGCCGCCTCCGGCCGGTATGAAAAAATGATCCTGACCTGCCGCCGGGCCGCGGAGGACCTGGCGGACACGGCCCGCCTGGCGCGGGAGGCCGGCGCGCCGCTGGTGCTGACCTCCGTGGGGGATCTGGGAGACCTGGGCTATGTGCAGTCCCTGCGCGCCGACCTCGGCCCCGTGGAAACCCTGGTCAACAACGCGGGCATCGCCTGGGTCGGGCTGCTGACGGAGATGCAGCCGGAGGAGTGGAACCGCGTTCTCACCACCAACCTGACCGCCCTTTTTCACACCTGCCGCACCTATGTGCCGGATATGGTCGCCGCCCAGCATGGGCAGATTCTGAACATCTCCTCCGTCTGGGGCCTGGCCGGCGCCTCCTGCGAGGTGGCCTACAGCGCCACCAAGGGCGCCGTCAACGCCTTTACCCGCGCCCTGGCCAAGGAGCTGGCCCCCAGCCATATTCAGGTCAACGCCGCGGCCCTGGGCGCCGTGGATACCGAAATGAACCGGCATCTGACCGCGGAAGAAAAAAGCGCCCTGGCGGATGAAATACCCGCCGGACGCCTTGCCTCTCCGGAGGAAATCGCCTCCGGTCTGCTGAAGCTCCTGGAAATGCCGGAATACTGCAGCGGAGAAATCATCCGCATGGACGGCTGCTGGCTGTAGCCTCCGCCCGCGGCCGTCTCCGCGCTCAGGCCATCATCCAGTCGACCACCTTCACGACGTGCTCGCTCCAGAAGCGCATGTCATGGGCTCCCGGTCCTTCATGGTACTCATGGGGCACGCCCTCCGCCTCCAGGAAGCGGTGGAACTGCCGGTTTTCCTCAATCAGGAAATCCTCCGTCCCGCAGCACATGTAGATCTCCGGCATCCGCTGCCCCTTCAGCTTCCGAACCAGGGTTTCCGGATTGCTGTCGCTCTCCTCCACCTGCTCCAGATCCCCGAAGCACAGCCGGTAATAGTCGTAATTGGCGACCCCGTTGTCCTCCCCGGGCTTCATATGGGCAATGCCGTGAACGATGAGCGCGGAGGACATCGCGCCAATCTTGCCGAACCGGTCCGGATAGGCCAGGCCCGTATGCAGCGCGCCGAAGCCGCCCATGGACAGGCCCACGAGATAGGTATCCTCCGGCCCCCGGGCCAGCCCGAACGTGCTCCGCGCGTAGTCCACCAGCTCCTCTCCCAGCATGGACTGGTACGCGCGCCCGGTGGCCTCCCCGTTCAGATAGAAGGAATTTTCCGCCGTGGGCATGATGATGGCGAAGTTGTATTTCCGGGTCAGTTCCACCGGCACCCAGTTTTCCGCCATGCCCGTATACCCGTGCAGCACGAACAGGGTGCGGGTCGGCCGGTCCGGCAGCGTCTCCTTCTCCCGCAGATCGTTGGGGAGGATCATTCGGAACTCCGTCTGTCTGTGCAGCGCTCTGGAATAATACTCAATTCTGTAAAAAGCCATGGTTCCGCTCCTTTCCGTTTCCCCTGAGGGGGTTTTCC
>CAMNCR010000175.1 GCA_946534455.1 uncultured Clostridia bacterium
GCTCAGAGTGACTATTATCAGTCCACCCGGGGCGGCGGCCATGGTGATTATCGCATGCTCGTTCTCGCTCCCTCCTCCGTTCAGGAGGCTGTTGAGCTGACGCAGCTGGCCTTTGACCTGGCGGACAAGTATCGCAATCCGGTGCTCCTCATGGGAGACGGCCTGATCGGTCAGATGATGGAGCCCGTTGAAATGCCGGACTGGAAGCCCAATCCCGATCTGCCGCCCAAGACCTGGGCAGCCACAGGATGGACCCCCTCCAGCGACAGAGAGCGTGCCGTCATTAACTCCCTGTATATCGATCCCGCCGTGCTGGAAAAGCACGTGAATCATCTGTATGAAAAGTATGCGGTCATGGAGGCGGAGGAATGCCGCTGGCAGGAGGAGATGACGGAGGACGCGGATTATGTCATCGTGGCCTACGGCACCACGGCCCGCATTGCCCGCAGCGCCATGCGGAAGCTCCGGGACGAGGGCATCCGCGCCGGTCTCATCCGGCCGATCACGCTCTGGCCCTTCCCCAGCGCACCCATCGCGGCCGCTGCGAAGCATGCCCGTGCCTTCCTGACGGTGGAAATGAGCATGGGGCAGATGGTGGACGATGTTCGCCTGGCGGTTGAGGGAACTGCTCCGGTGCACTTCTTCGGCCGCACCGGCGGTATCGTGCCCACCGTCCGTGAAATCATGACCCAGGTGGAAGCCCTGGCGAAGGAGGGAAAATAAGCATGGCCATCGTATATGAGAAAACGAAGCTGCTCACCGAGAAGCCGCTGCATTATTGTCCTGGCTGCACCCACGGAATCATCCACCGCCTCGTGGCGGAAGCGATTGATGAGCTTGGTATCCAGGGAAAAACCATTGGGATCGCCCCCGTCGGCTGCGCCGTCTTTGCCTATGATTATTTTAACTGTGATATGATGGAAGCTGCTCACGGCCGCGCGCCGGCTGTTGCAACCGGCTGCAAGCGGGTCAATCCGCAGAACGTTGTATTCACCTATCAGGGCGATGGTGATCTGGCATCCATCGGCGCTGCGGAAATTACGCATGCCGCAACCCGGGGAGAAAACATCACCGTTATCTTTGTCAATAACGCCATCTATGGCATGACCGGCGGTCAGATGGCTCCTACCACCCTTCCCGGGCAGGTGACGACGACCTCCCCCTATGGCCGTGATCCCGCCCTGTGCGGTTATCCCATCCGCGTCAGTGAAATGCTCGCCACGCTGGACGGCCCCGCGTATATTGCCCGGGTCTCCGTCCACGACGTGAAGCATATCCTGGACGCAAAGAAGGCGATTCGCAAAGCCTTTGAAACGCAGATCGCGGGGAAGGGCTTCTCTCTGGTGGAGGTTCTCTCCTCCTGCCCCACCAACTGGGGCATGACGCCGCGGGAGGCGCTGAACTGGCTGGAAGCCAACATGATTCCGCAGTATCCGCTGGGAGTCAAAAAGGAGGTCGAATAAGCATGGAAGCTCAATTTCTCATTGCCGGGTTTGGCGGGCAGGGCGTCCTGCTCATTGGGCAGCTGCTGGCAAAGGCCGCCATGCATGAGGGCATGAACGTGTCCTGGATGCCCTCCTACGGTCCGGAGATGCGCGGAGGCGAGGCGAACTGTGCCGTCGTCATCAGCGATGAGCCGATCGGCTCCCCGCTGGTCACGGAAATTCCCTTCGCCGTCATCATGAATAAACCCAGCATGATTAAGTTTACCCCTGCCATGGAGCCGGGCGGCGTGATGCTCTATAATGCGTCGCTGATCGATATCACTCCGGATCGGGATGATATCACCGCCATTCCGGTTGACTGCAACGGCATCGCGGAGGAGCTGGGCAACGCCCGCACCGCGAATATGGTCATGCTGGGAGCCATTCTGAAGAAGACCGGGATTGTCTCCATTGATTCCGCCATGGAAGCCCTGAAGGCCACCTTCGGGCCCAAAAAGGAGCATCTCCTGCCCATCAACCGGCAGGCCATGGAACGGGGCGCAGCGGCGGTTGAATAAAAGCACCTGCCTTCCGCTCACAAAACCATCTGATGCTGTCAGATGGTTTTTTTGCGGGACAGCATCTGTACGGTTCGTGAAAGTTCTGTGAATCAAAGGGATTTGCCGCTCCCCTGTCGAAACGTAAGCATGTACCCAGTCGTACAGGAGGTTGATTATGAGCGAGACGATAAAGAAAACTGAAAAATTTGATGTGGGTGGTCAGGCCGTCATGGAGGGCGTCATGATGCGTTCTCCCCATGCCACCGCCGTCACCGTTCGCCGGCCGGACGGCACCATGGTCACCAAGCTGACGCCCTTCGTTCCCCTGAAGGAGAAGTATCCCTGGATGGGCAAGCCCTTCCTCCGCGGGGTCATCAATATGGGCACCATGCTCTATTATGGCATGAACACGCTGGAGGATTCCACCAAAATGCTGGGCATGCTGGATGAGGAACCTACCCGCTTTGAAAAGTGGCTGGCCAAAAAGCTGGGCAAGGGGATTGATAAAATCGTCATGGCCGTTGCCATTGTTCTCGCGGTCATTCTGTCCGTTGCGCTGTTTATTGCGCTTCCCGCCGGGGTGGAATCCCTGCTTCGCGGTGCCGGCATGTCAACCGTGGGCTATACTCTCATCGGCGGCCTGGTGAAGATTGGCATTCTCATCGGATATATGGTGGCGGTCGGTTTCATTCCGGATATTCGCCGTACCTTCCAGTATCATGGCGCGGAGCATAAATCCGTCCATTGTCATGAATCCGATCTTCCGCTGACACCGGAAAATGCCATGACCTTTTCCCGTCTTCACCCCCGGTGCGGTACGGCATTTCTGCTGATCGTCTTTTCCGTCAGCATCCTGCTTTTCCTGGTGCTGAATGTGCTTGTTCCCATCAGCAATTTCTTTGTCCGCTTTCTCTTTCATCTTGCCATGCTGCCCATTGTGGCCGGAGTGAGCTATGAAGTCCTCATGGGGCTCGCCCATCATGAGAACAGGATCACCTGCGTCCTGCGCTGGCCCGGCATGCAGATGCAGCGCCTCACCACCCGTGAGCCCGACGCGAAGATGCTGGAATGTGCCATTGTATCCGTCAACGTTGTGCTGAACGGCTTTCCGGAGCATTGTGAAAAAACGCCGGAGGGATGGGGCGTATTCCATGATTATCGGGAATCCGAACCGGGCTATGTTCCTGCGTCGGCCGTGGCGGATGCCGCCGTCGCATCATGACGCCGCGGGTTTTGCTCCTGCAGACAGCCAGGCGCCTGCGGGAGGCAGGCATTCCGGACCCGGTGGAGGATGCTGCCCTGCTGCTTTCTCATCTGCTTGGCCGTCCCCCGCTGGCCCTTCGTGTGGATGATGAAACGCAGCTTGACGAGAGCCTGCTTTCAGCCTATCAGCATCTGGTCGGCAAGCGTCTGACCCGCGAGCCTCTGCAATACCTGCTGAAGGAATCGGTCTTCTACGGCCGATCCTTCTTTGTGGATCCACGCGTGCTCATTCCCCGTCCGGAAACCGAATGGCTCTGCGCCTGGGCGCTGGAAACGCTGGCTCCGGTAGTGCGTCCCTCCATTCTGGATCTGTGCACGGGCAGCGGCTGTATCGGCCTGACCCTTAAGGCGGAGCGGCCCGATGCCACCCTGATCCTCTCCGATCTGTCAGAGGATGCGCTCCAGGTCGCCTCTCACAACGCTGATCGTCTCGGCCTGTCTGTTACCTTCTGCCGGAGCGATCTTTTTGCTGCCGTTTCCCCTGCCCCGTATCACTGCATCATTTCCAATCCGCCCTATATTCCCTCCTCGGAATGCGGCGCCCTCCAGCCGGAGGTTCTTTTCGAGCCGCCGCTGGCGCTGGATGGTGGATCGGACGGACTGTCTCTCTATCGCAGACTGATTCTGGATGCGCCGCGTTTTCTCTGCGATGGCGGTTTCCTTTTCCTGGAGCTGGGCATGGGAGAAGCCGCTGCCGTGGCAGCGCTGCTGCGCCTCAGCGGTTTTGAGGATATTCAGATCCGGCAGGATCTGGCCGGAATCGATCGCATGATACGCGCTCAGTATGTCAGGAGGAAGCATGTTTGATCGTCTTGCCGCCCTGCGGGATCGGTATCTGGAGCTCTCGGAAGCCATTGCCCAGCCCGATGTGATTCAGAATTTTCAGCTCTATCAGCAGCATCTGAAGGAACGTGCGGAGCTTGAACCGGTGGTGCACGCATTTGATGCCTATGAGCAGCTGTCTCGTCATCTGGAGGAGGCGCATGAGCTGCTCTCCGATCCCGATCTGGCTGAGGAGGCCAGAGCAGAAATCGCGGAGCTTTCAGCCCGGCAGGATCAGCTTTCGTCCGAGCTGAAGCTTCTGCTTGTTCCGCCGGATCCGTTGGATCATCGCAATGTCATTCTGGAGATTCGGGCCGGAGTCGGCGGAGAGGAAGCCGCACTCTTTGCCGGGGACCTGCTCCGCATGTATCTGAAATACGCCGATCGGAATCAGCTCCGCGCGTCCATTCTCTCCCTCAGCGATACGGATCTGGGCGGTGTCAATGAGGCTCTGGTCATGGTCACCGGTCCCGAGGCCTATGCCCGGTTTAAATTTGAAAGCGGCGTTCATTGCGTTAAACGGGTTCCCGTCACCGAAAGCGGAGGAAGAATTCATACCTCCACGGCGACGGTGGCCGTGCTTCCTGAGGCGGAGGAGGTAGAGCTGGAGATCGACCCGTCTGAAATCCGTGTGGACGTCTTCCATGCGTCCGGCCACGGCGGTCAGGGCGTCAACACCACTGACAGCGCCGTCCGCATGACGCATCTTCCAACCGGTCTCGTCGTCACCTGCCAGGATGAGCGCAGCCAGCTGGAAAACAAAGCCAAGGCGCTGAAGGTGCTTCGCTCCCGCCTCCTGGACCAGGCCAGGCAGCAGCAGGCCTCTGCCTATGCCGCGGATCGCCGGGGACAGATTGGTTCCGGAGACCGGAGTGAGCGCGTTCGCACCTATTATTTCAATCATGATTATGTGGTCGACCACCGCCTCGGCATGACCGTCAACCGGACAGCCAATGTGTTGAACGGGGATTTAAATCCGTTTATCGACGCGCTTCGCCTGGCGGAAAAAACGGAAAAGCTGAAAAGCCTCTCCTCCAGGCAGTCGTAATGCTCATTCGGTTTTGAAACCGATGGAAAGCCAGAGAAGTGAAAAAGCTTTCCTCTGAATCTTGAAGAGGGATCTGATATTTTGAATACGCAAATTCTTTCACCCTCCCCGGCAGCTTATGAGCAGGCATCCCGCCTGCTGCGCGGGGGAGAGCTGGTTGCCTTCCCGACGGAAACCGTGTATGGGCTCGGTGCCAATGCGCTGAATCCCACTGCCGTTCGTTCCATCTTCGCGGCAAAAGGGCGTCCTGCCGACAATCCGCTCATAGTGCATATCGCGGATCGCGCACAGCTGTCCGAGCTGTGTGAAATCCCGGACTCTGCCCTGCCTCTGATGGATGCCTTCTGGCCCGGACCGCTGACGCTGCTGTTTCCCCGGAAATCCACCGTCCCGGATGAGGTCACTGCCGGTCTTCCGACGGTTGCCGTACGGATGCCGTCCCACCCGGTAGCCGCTCAGCTGCTGCGGGTCAGCATGCTGCCCGTGGCGGCGCCCAGCGCCAACCGTTCCGGCCGTCCCAGTCCAACCACAGCCGCTCACGTCTATGAGGATCTGCAGGGCCAGATTCCGCTCATTCTGGATGGCGGCAGCTGCGATGTGGGCCTGGAATCCACTGTCCTGGATATCTGCCATGGACAGCCGTGCATTCTTCGTCCCGGTGGCGTGACCCAGTCCATGCTGGAGGAGGCACTCGGGTATCCTGTCGCTCTGGCAGGCAGTATATTGCGCCCACTCCGACCGGATGAAAAAGCGCTCTCGCCCGGCATGCGATACCGGCATTATGCCCCCAGGGGAATCATTACGCTGGTGGAGGGAGCCCCCGAAGCGGTTGTTCCTGAGCTGCGCAGGCTCTATGCCACGGATCTTGGAGCAGGAAAAAAGACCTGCGTGCTCTGTTTCACGGAGCATATGCCGGAGCTTGCAGACTGTGCTCCCCACGATCTCGGCTCCCGGCAGGATCTTTCCCAGGTGGCGCACCGGCTTTTCGATATCCTGCGGCATCTGGATGAAGAGGGCATGGAAACCATTTACAGTGAGGTCGTTCCTGCGGAAGGGCTCGGCCTGGCTGTCATGAACCGTCTGGGCCGGGCTGCCGCGTTCCGCACAATTCGAGTATAAAAAACAGGGACCGGATTCCTTTTCTGAATCCGGTCCCTGTTTTTGTATCAGATATTCAGCAGGTCGCTGTAAACCTTCAGCGCTCCATCCGTTTCGTGCGCCAGCACCTTTTTGGCCAGCACCTTCCCCAGCTGAACGCCTTCCTGGTCAAAGCTGTTCAGATTCCACAGGAAGCCCTGGAACATGACCTTGTTTTCAAAGTGAGCCAGCAGGGCGCCCAGCGCTTCCGGAGTCAGCTGATCGCCGACGATAATGCTGGACGGCCGGTTCCCGGCAAAGTGCTTATTCCGGTTTTCATCCTGCTTTCCACAGGCAAAGGCCATGATCTGCGCAGCCACGTTCGCGCACAGCTTCTGCTGGCTGGTGCTGTTCTGAATATTCACATCCATGCCTGCCTGGTTTTTCCGGAAGCCGATAAACTGCAGCGGCACGATATCGGTCCCCTGGTGCAGCAGCTGATAGAAGGAGTGCTGCCCATTGGTTCCGGGTTCACCGAAAATCACGGGACCCGTCGCATAGTCCACCGGCTCGCCAAAGCGGTTGACGCTCTTGCCGTTGGATTCCATGTCCAGCTGCTGCAGATGCGCCGGGAAGCGGCTCAGGGCCTGCGAATACGGCAGCACAGCCGTTGACGGATAGCCCAGAATGTTTCTCTCATATACGCCGATCAGGGCATCCAGCATCGCAGCATTCTTCAGCGGATCCGCTTCCTTCGCCATCGCATCCGCGTCCGCCGCGCCCTGCAGGAAGCGGGCAAAGATTTCCGGTCCGAAAGCCAGAGAAAGCACCGCACAGCCCACGGCAGAGGTGGAGGAATAGCGACCGCCAATATAATCATCCATGAAGAACGCTGCCAGATAATCGCTGCTGCTGGCCAGCGGAGAGGTTTCGCTCGTCACGGCGATCATATGCCTTGCCGGATTCAGTCCGGCATTCTTCAGCGCATCCTTCACGAAGGCTTCGTTGGTCAGCGTCTCCAGCGTCGTCCCGGATTTGGAGACCAGGATAAACAGCGTATGCGCCAGATCTACACTCCGCAGCACTTCCGCCGCATCATCCGGATCCACATTGCTGATGAACCGGGCTTCCATCCTGAAGCTGCCCTGCGCCTTCGCGCCGTTCACCAGGGCAAGATACATCGCACGGGGACCCAGGTCGCTGCCGCCGATGCCGATCTGCGTCACGGTGGTGAATTTCTCGCCCTTCTCATTCACGATTTCACCCGCGTGCACCTTCCTGGCAAAGTCTGCGATTTTTTCCTGCTGGGCCACGTAAAAGGCACGCTTGTCCACGCCATCGGCCACCACAGCCTTGCCCAGCTGTCCGCGGGTCAGCTGATGCAGCACCAGCCGCTTTTCGCCCGTGTTAATGACGGCTCCCTCGTAGAGCTCCTGGAACTTTTCTGCCAGCTGCGCTTCCTCAGCCAGTGCGCTCAATCCGCTCAGGATCTGATCGTTCACCTGCTTGGCGGCATAGACATAGGTCAGTCCTCCGGCCATCGGTATCTGATACCGGCTGACACGGGCCGCTCCGGCCTCGCCTGCCATTTCCCGGGTCAGATCCACCTTCTCGTTCTTCTGCTGCAGCGCCTGGAAAGCTGCAAGCTGATTCAGATTCTTCCACGCGATCATACTTTCCCGTCCTCCTTTGTTTTCTGATTCGCTCAGATGTAGGTCGTGGCAGATGCCGTCAGGTTTCGTCTGTCTGCTTGTCCATCGGCTTCATCGTCGGGAAAAGCAGCACATCCCGAATAGTGCTGCTGTCCGTCAGCAGCATGATCAGCCGATCCAGCCCGAAGCCAAGGCCGCCGGTCGGGGGCATACCGTATTCCAGCGCGTTCACGAAATCCTCATCCACTTCAGCATGAATGCCCTGTGCCGCGCGGGCCGCCACCTGCTCCTCAAAGCGCCGCCGCTGGTCAATCGGATCGTTCAGCTCGCTGAAGGCATTGCCCATTTCATGCCCGGTAATGAAGAATTCAAATCGCTCCGTCAGCGCAGGGTTATCCGGCTTCCTCTTGGCCAGCGGAGAAATCTCCACCGGGTAATCCATGATGAAGGTCGGCTGCACCAGAGTCGCCTCCACATATTCATCGAACAGCGCAGCGAGGCAGTCTCCCTTCCGAGCATCCTTTTCCACATGAACGCCGCGCCGGTCGCAGATCGCCCGGGCCTCTTCATCGCTCTGCCAGGCATTGTAATCCTCGCCGCAGGCTTCGCGAACCGCGTCCGCCATGGTAATCCGCTTCCACGGCGCCTTCAGATGGATGGTCTCGCCCTGATACTGTACGTCCGTTGTCCCCAGTGCCTTGAGCGCCACAAACTCGTACAGCTGCTCAACCATCTCCATGATTTCCTTATAATCCGCATAGGCCTGATAGGTTTCAACGGAGGTAAATTCAGGATTATGCGTTGCATCCATACCCTCGTTCCGGAAAATCCGGCCCACTTCATAGACGCGCTCAAATCCGCCCACAATCAGGCGCTTCAGATACAGCTCCGTCTCAATCCGCAGGAACATGTCCAGGTTCAGCGCATTATGGTGCGTACGGAACGGCCGCGCGCTGGCACCGATTTCCAGCGTATGGAGCACAGGCGTGTCCACCTCGAGGTAGCCCCGTCCGTCCAGGAATTCGCGCACCGCGGCAATAATCCGGCTGCGCTTCCGGAAGGTATCCCGCACCTCGGGATTGACGATCATATCCACATACCGCTGACGATAGCGAAGATCCGTATCCACCAGCCCGTGGTATTTTTCCGGCAGCACCTTCAGGCTCTTGCACAGCAGCGTGACTGCCGTCGCATGCACGGAAATCTCTCCCGTCTTGGTTTTGAACACCGTGCCCCGGATCCCGAGAATGTCCCCGATATCATCCTGCTTGAAGGCGGCATAGGCCTCCTCGCCCACGTCATCCCGGCGGACATAAAACTGAATGTCACCCTCGCCATCCAGCAGATGGCCGAAGGAGGCCTTGCCCATCACCCGGCGGCTCGTCATCCTGCCGGCAATACTGACCTCCTGCCCTTCCAGCTCCTCAAAGCGGTCCAGAATCTCCCTGCTGTGATGGGTCACCGGATACTGGGTAATTTCGTAGGGATTCTGGTTCGCGTCCAGCAGCTTCTGCAGTTTTTGCCGGCGAATGATCTCCTGCTCGGTCAGCGGCGGAGTCAGAGGGGTTGTGGGATAATCAGCCATGTTACTTCATCCTTTATTGTATATTGATTGATCAGAGCTTCTTGATGGAAAGAACCTTATACTTGATCTGGCCCGCGGGAATCTGAATCGTCACCACCTGATTCCGTTTTGCGCCCAGCAGGCCCGCGCCAACAGGGCTCTCATTGGAAATCTTATCCTCCATCGGATCCGCTTCGTTCGCGCCGACGATCGCATATTCATAGGTCTCGCCCTCGTCCACGTCCTTGACCTTCACCACGGTTCCGATGGATACGCGCTCGGTGGTGATTTCATCATCAGCCACCACGGTCGCGGTGCGGATCGTCGCCTGCAGGCGGGTGATCTCCTCCTCGACCTTGGCCTGTTCCTTTTTCGCCTCGTCATATTCTGCATTTTCACTCAGATCACCGAAGCCGCGCGCCACGGCAATCTGCTCGCTGATCTCGTTCCGACGCACGGAAATCAGGTAGTCCAGCTGCTCCTCCAGCTTCCGAAGGCCGCTTTCGGTCAAGATCGTGCTCTTTTCTTCCGCCATGGATATCTCCTTCTCCTTTCAAAACGGAGCACCCTGCCGCTATACCCGCAAAACAAGGCGCCCCGACTTCTCTCGTGTTACGCAGGGATTATACTCACTTTCCCTTTGCTTGTCAACGTTTTGAGGGTTTTCTGTCCAGTCAAAGAAGGAGGCTTTCCGGGACGATATCCGGATCAGCCTCCTTCTTTTATTGGGTCTGCTCTTCACCTCAGAGCAGCTGGTATGTCATAGCCTCTCCGCCGATGATCCCCGTCAGGAACAGGGTCAGAATGACAACCGCAAGGCAGCAGCCGATGATTCGCATCCACTTTTTTGCATCAAGTTCCATCCCGTTTGTCCCTTTCCGCGCGTTACGCTGTTTCCTTCTGCGCCAGATCTGCCCCCGTAATCACCTTCACCGGGCATTTCGCTGCGCATTTTCCGCACTGCACGCATTTTTCAGGATCCACATGCGCCAGGCTTCCATCAAATTCCATCGCACCGACTTCACACTGCTTCACGCACAGGCTGCATCCGATGCAGCCCGCGCTGCAGACCTTCTTCACCGCGGGTCCCCTGTCCCGGTTCCGGCACTGGACCAGGACCTTCTGGCTTTCCGGCACCAGTTCAATCAGCCCGCGCGGGCAGGCCTTTACGCAAAGACCGCAGCCAACGCACTTCCGGGGATTCACCGCAGCAACCCCATCCACGACGGAAATCGCCTTCTCAGGACAGACCTGCTGGCAGGTTCCCAGGCCCAGACAGCCGTAGTCACAGTCGGTGACCGGTATTCCGGCCAGTGCCGCGCTCCTGCAATCCCGTACCCCGACATAGTTTCCCTGGTTATGCGTCACCTCACAGCTGCCCTTGCAGCGTACGAAGGCGACCTTCCGCTCAACAGCGCCGGCGGATACGCCCATGATTTTTCCGATTTCCTCCGCCACTGCGGCACCGCCCACAGGGCAGGCATTGACCTGGGCCTTGCCGGACACAATCGCGGCGGCCAGCGCGTCACAGCCGGCAAAGCCGCAGCCGCCGCAATTGTTTCCCGGCAGCTTTTCGCGCACGGCGGCTTCCCGCTCATCCACCTCAACATGGAACTTTTTGCCCGTATAGACCAGCCCGTATCCGACAATCACGCCAATTACGGCAATCACCAGGGTGGTAATCAGAATGACCATTCTTCCTTCCTCCCCTCAGAATGACAGGCCGCCAAAGCCCATAAAGGCAATGGACATCAGAGCGGCGGCGATCATCACAATCGGAGCTCCGCGCAGCGGGGCGGGAATATCCTTTTCATTCATCCGCGCCCGAATGCTGGCCAGCAGAACGATAGCGATCGTATAGCCGACAGCCGTACCGAATCCGGAAAGCACGCATTCGATAAAGTTGTACCCGTTCTGCACATTCGTCAGCGCGACGCCCAGCACGGCGCAGTTTGTAGTAATCAGCGGCAGGTAAATCCCCAACGCCTTGTAGACCGCAGGAGAGGTTTTCTTCAGGAACATCTCCACGATCTGCACCAGAGCCGCGATGACCAGAATGAAAACGATCGTTTTCATGAAGTCCAGTCCCAGCGGAGCCAGCACGTAATCATACAGCAGACTGGCCACAGCGGACGCGATCGTGATGACGAAGATCACCGCCCCACCGAGGCTGGCGGATGCCTTCATCTGCTTCGAAACACCCAGGAAGGAGCAGATGCCCAGGAACTGATTCAGCACCACGTTGTTGATCAGCGCGCCGCCAATGATAATCATGATCAGACTGTTCACGCCTGCTCGCCTCCCTTCTTCGCCTCAGGGTTGTCACAGGCCATGGCGCAGGTTGCGCACTTCCCGTCGCAGTCCTTTTCAACCAGCTGACGCTGACGCGTCTTGATTCCGATGGCATTCATCACCGCGATGATCAGCGCGAACACAAGGAAGGCTCCCGGCGGCTGAATGAAAATACCGATCGGCTCAATGCTTTCCGGCAGAATCCGCATGCCAAACGCGGTCCCGTTGCCAAGCACTTCACGAATCAGCCCGGCCAGCGTCAGGGCTACGGTAAAGCCAAGGCCCATGCCGATCCCATCCATCACGGACAGCAGCGGTGTATGCTTGTTGGCATATGCTTCCGCGCGACCCAGAATAATGCAGTTCACCACGATCAGGGGAATATAGATCCCCAGCGATTCATACAGACTCGGCAGGTAGGCCTCAATCAGCAGCTCCGTTACCGTCACCAGGGAAGCCACAATCACGATATAAGCGGGCAGCCGCACCTGGTCGGGGATCGCCTTCCGAAGCAGCGAGATCACCAGGTTGCTCAGCACCAGCACCGCCAGCGTGGAAAGGCCCATGCCGATTCCGTTCATGGCGCGGGTGGAAACCGCCAGTGCGGGACACATACCCAGCATGAGCACCAGCACGGGGTTTTCCTTCAGCAGGCCGTTATAGATTCTTTCCCAGCACTTTTTCATCTCAGTTTCCCTCCTTCATGAAGGACTCATAGAAGTCGAGGGCCGCGTTCGCCGCGTTAATCACCGCTCCGGAGGTCACGGACGCACCGGAAATGGCATCGATTTCATTTGCTGCGGAGCCCTCCCCGCTCTTGGTCATCTTGAAGGGGTATTCGCTGCGGCCGATCAGCTGGCCTTTGAAGCTGTCCTCGTCGGCCCGCATGCCCATCCCGGGGGTTTCGTGCAGCTCCGTGAAGGAGATGCCATTCACGGCACCCTCCGCGTTCAGTCCGAGCGCAAAGGTAATATCACCGTCGAAGCCGTCGGAGGAGGTAACGCTCACCACATAACCGACCACCTGCCCCGCCGCGTCCTTTCCGATAAAGGCCTCATTGATCTTGCTCCGCCCGAAGCCGGAACCGTAGACGCTGCCGCGAACCTCAGAGAGGGCTGCGTCAATGGCGTCTGTGCTTTCAAAGCTCTCCGCCTCCGGCACAACGACCCGGTAGGAAGCCCGGGCGGCTTCCGCCTTCTGCTGATCGATCGTGTCCTTGGTCATCGCATAAACACCGCTCAGCGCAACGCCAGCCACCAGGGTGATCACCGTCAGCGTGATCACGGGTCTGGGAATCCGCTGAAGCAGCGGCGTCTTTTCCGTACCGGGCTTCCTGGCCAGCTTCCGGTAGGCAAAGGGCTTCTGGACGATATAGGTATCAATCAGCGGCGTCAGCAGATTGGCTACGATGATGGAGTAGCTGAAGGAATCTGCCGTGCTGCCATGGATTCTGAAAATCGCGCCCATCACGCCGATCAGTACGCCATAAACAAACTGGCCGATTTTGGTCACAGGGGAGGTCACATAGTCCGTCGCCATGAAGAAGGCACCCATCACAACGCCGCCGCCGCACAGATGCGCCAGCAGGAATCTGGGATCAAATCCCTGGCCTCCGAACAGACCCATACATACGGTGAAGCCGCCCAGCACGGAGAAGCAGATCTGGCCATGAATCACGTCCAGCACCCACAGCGCCAGGCCGCCGATCAGCATACAGAGAATGGAGCTTCCGATGACCGCGTTGGAGGTTCCCAGGAACATCTGTGTCACGTTCACTGCTTTGCCCGCGGCAAGGTCGGCCATCGGCGTCGCAGCGCTGACACCGTCCACGGTGAAGGTGGACATCGCCTTGCCAAAGGAAATCAGCAGGAAGCACCGCCCTGCCAGCGCGGGATTGATGAAATTCTTTCCCAATCCGCCAAAGCAGCCCTTAGCCACCACGATGGCAAAGGCTGCGCCGATCACCGGCGCGTACAGCGGCGTGTCCGGTGACAGCGAAAGCGCCAGCAGCAGTCCGGTCACAGCAGCGCTGCAGTCCCAGATGGAACTGGGCTTGTGGCAGATTTTATTGAAGATCCACTCAGACAGCACCGCGGTGCCAACGCTCAGCAGCACCACCGCCAGCGCGTTCCAGCCGTTCACCACGACACCTACCACCGTGGTCGGCAACAGCGAGAGGAGCACGACCTTCATGATAAACGGCGTCGTCCACCGGTCCCGCAGATGAGGCGCTGTGGAAAGATTGATGGCAGTGTTCATTTTTTCGCGCCTCCTTCCTTCCGTTTATTGGCCATGATTTCAGCCTTGGCCTGTTTGAAGGTCTGCATCAGCGGCCGCTTGGCCGGACAGGCAAAGGTGCAGCTGCCGCACTGGACGCATTCCAGCCCGTGCAGCTTTTTCTCATACCGTTCATAATCCCCGGCCAGCGCGGCATCGCTCATGACCTGCGGGCTCAGGCCCACTGGGCAGACGGTCGTGCAGCGGCCGCAGTGAAGGCAGGCCGTCTGCCGTTTTTCCGCCAGCTCCACGGGATCTTCCGGCAGAAGCGTCAGCCCGTTGTTCTGTTTTTGAATCGGCACATCCAGGGACCCGATGGCGATGCCCATCATGGGACCTCCCACCAGCGCCTTTTTCAGAGTCACGCCTTCCTTCAGCCCGCCGGCGGCCTCCAGCAGCTCGGCGAAGCTCGTGCCGTCCCGCACGATATAGTTTCCGGGGTGGGCCACCGCTTCCCCCGTCAGCGTGAAGCACTGGCTGAACAGCGGTTCACCGTAGACCACCGCGCGCTCAATCGCATACAGCGTCCCCACGTTGCACACCACGCATCCCACATCGGCAGGCAGCCTGGAAATCGGAAAATCGACCCCGGCCACAGCCTTGATCAGACTGCGCTCGCCGCCCTGCGGATACTTGGTTTTCATGGGAAGGACCTTCGTTCTGGCATGGCCCTCCGCGGCTGCACGCATGGCCTCAATAGCTTCAGGCTTGTTGTCCTCGACGCAGATGACCGCCTCGGCGTTCGGAAACAGCGACAGCGTCAGAACCAGGCCTTCCACAATTTCCTTCGCCCGGGTACGCATCAGCTGATCGTTGCAGGTCAGATACGGTTCGCATTCCGCACCGTTGGCGATCAGATAGCGAATTGCGGCGGGATCCTTGGGGCTCAGCTTCACGTGCGTTGGGAAACCCGCACCGCCCAGGCCGACGATACCCGCGTCCTGTATGCACCGGAGCAGCTCCTCCCGGCTCAGCCCGGAGGCATCCCGTTTCTGCCCCATGCCTTCAACCGGTGTAAACGCGCCGTCATTCTCAATCACGATGCACTCCATCAGAGCGCCCGTCAGAATGCGGCGTTTTTCAATCGCCTTCACCGTTCCGGAGCACGAGCTCACAATATGAGCGGAGACAAACCCGTCCGCTTCCGCAATCCTCTGTCCGACCAGCACGGGATCATTCTTTTTCACGATCGGCTTCGCGGGTTTGCCGATATGCTGCTGCAGCGGGAAAACCATCTCGCCCTTCGGGTCAAAAAGCTTCAGCGGCAGCTCCCGGCTTAACTCCTTATGCCCCTCCGGGTGTACGCCGCCGCGAAATGTGTTTCTCACGGATATACAGACTCCTTTCTCCGCTGTCACAAAAATCGGCCCGAAAGCTCCTCGCCCCAGGCTCACCTTTGTGCCAGATCATTCAGATCAAAGGGTTTTTACATGTAAACCTTAATAATTTTATCAAATTCCATTCCTTCTGTAAAGGAATTTCCGCTCATTTCTTGCGCCGGAAGAACCGATTCCGTTATAATGATCCGAAGCGCTTCACCTGATCAGCCGGGAGCGCCGAAGGAGGCTCATTGACATTGAATAAACGCGCCTGGATCATTTCTGCCCTCGCGTTGCTGCTGGCGCTGCTTCTCTTTTTTCTTTTCAGACCCGCCTCCGTGGATTCCTCGGATCTGCTCATCACCATCGATCAGGAGCCTGTCGCGCTGCACACCTTGCTTGCTCCGGAACAGACCGGTCTCCGGGTGACGCTGACGCATGGTGAGGAATCCCTCCTGGATCTTCCCTTCGGCCGCCCCTGTCAGATCCGCATCCTGCAGCCGGGCGGAGCGGAAAACATCCTCCGCCTGACCGAAACGTCCGTCTGGATGGAGAGCGCCAACTGCACCACCCAGGATTGCGTCCATATGGGAGAAATCACCCGGGAAAACCTGGATATCCGGCCCATGGGCGGCTTTATCATCTGTCTGCCTCACGGACTTACGGTCGAGGTTCATTCAACCTGATCCCAGTTTCACGGGAGAAGCGTTCAACTCACGCACCTCGAGATATTCCCGAATCACAGGTCCAATCCGAAGGATGCTGCCCACCGTTCGAACTGAAAGCCGATATCTTCCTTCCGGTGCGCGTCGCTGGAAAGCATCAGTTTTGCTCCACGACTCTGAAGATACTGAAGGATTTCCCGTCCCGGATACGGTTCCGTCCGATAGCCCCGGGAAATCGCTCCCGTATTGATTTCAAAAGGCTTCCCCGTCTTCAGCAGCACATCCGCCGCGCTTTGCCATGCCTGCCTGTAGCGTGGGTGCTCCGGGTCAAACCATCTGGCTTTTTCATTGAATTTGCTGACCAGGTCAAAATGCCCGATCAGATCGCACCGCGTCTGCCGCACCACGTCTCCCACCAGCCGGAAATATTCCTCCGCCATCGCGTACCAGTCTCCGCCAAAGTACTTTTCCGTTCCTTCCTCCAGCCGTTCCGGAGACCAGTCGATATAGACGTACTGCCCGTCCCGCATCCGCAGCGCGTGAACGGACCCGATGATATAGTCGTAGTCTTCCTGGTCATCCGCATAATAATCCCGTTCCAGCCCGCACCGGATCTCGATCCGGCCGGCATACAGGCGGCGCAGTCGCTCCATCTCCGCCCGGTAAGCCGCCCGCTTTTCCAGCGGCATGCTGCAGGGGTCGTGCTCAGCGTGGGAGTGCTCGGATAATCCTGCGACGCTCATCCCTCTTTCCAGCGCCGCAGCCACCATCTCCTCCGGCGTATTCTTTCCGTCTGAATAAACCGAATGCATATGAAGATCTCGCATCAGGTCATCTTCTCCTGCTTTACCTTATGATCAATCACGTGGCGGCTGGCCAGCTCCCGATGAATATCCTCCAGCGAAATGCCCGCCTCAATCATCAGCACCATCACGTGGTAGGTCAGGTCGGCAATCTCATAGATCGTTTCCTTCCTGTCCCTGTCCTTGGCTGCGATAATCACCTCCGTGGACTCCTCGCCCACTTTTTTGAGAATCTTATCCAGTCCCTTTTCGAACAGATAGGTCGTATAGGAACCTTCCTTCTTTTCGGTTTTCCGTCCGGCAATCAGCGTCATCAGACCCTCCAGAGAGAACTCATGGCGCTCGTCGCTTTCCCAGATTTTATCCACGAAGCAGCTGTCGTTGCCCAGATGACAGGCCGGCCCTTCCTTGTCCACAAGGACCACCAGCGCATCCCGGTCACAGTCCGCCGTGATGGAAACGATGTGCTGATAGTTTCCGCTTGTTTCCCCCTTCAGCCACAGCTCCTGCCGGCTCCTGCTCCAGAAGCAGGTCAGCCCTTTTTCCATGGAAATCTGAAGGCTTTCCCGGTTCATGTAGGCCAGTGTCAGCACCTTCCTGCTCGTCGCGTCCACCACGATGGCCGGGATCAGTCCCCGCTCATCAAACTTCAGTTCATCCA
>CAMNCR010000176.1 GCA_946534455.1 uncultured Clostridia bacterium
GCGGACGATGTGTATCCGGATCTGTTCGACGGCGGAAACAGCGCCGAGACCCTGGAGGCCGCGGGCGTGCTGATCGACCTGCTGCCCTACATCTCCGAGGAGAAGACCCCGAACCTGTACAAGCACATTTACACCAACGACAGGATCAAGCAGCTGGTGAATGATGACGGCGAGCTGTTCATCATCCCCAACTACGGCATCAACTACAACGAGCAGATCCAGAACTCCTGCAACGGCCCCGCCTTCTTCATCCAGAAGCAGGTCATCGCGTGGGACAACTACAAGATTCCGACCACGCTGAATGAGTACTTTGATCTGATCGAGCGGTATCTGGCGGCGAACCCCACCGACGCGAACGGCACCCCCTATCAGGGCTTCGCGATCCTGTGCGAAGGCTGGCGGCATTTCTGCCTGATCAACCCCGTGCAGCATCTGATGGGCCGGCCGAACGACGGCGAGGTGCTGATTGACATCACCACCCCCGACTATCACACCGAAACCTTCATCAATCAGCCCTATGCGAAGCCCTACTACAAGAAGCTGAACGAAGAATATCACAAGGGCCTGATCAGCAAGGACACCTTCGTCATGAACTATGACCAGTACATCGCCGCCCTGAGCAACGGCTCCGTGCTGGGCATGTTCGACCAGACCTGGGACTTCGGCACCGCCACGCAGGCGCTGACCGTGGCCGGCATGGACGCGAACACCTATCTGGCGCTGCCCCTGGTGTACGATCCGGAATATGTGGACGGCAAGGTCATCGAAGAGCACTATCTGAACGGCGCCGTCATGAACAAGGACCGCGGCTTCGGCATCTCCACGACCTGCAAGTATCCGGAACGCCTGGTGCAGATGATGGACACGCTCCTGTCTGACGAGTGGCAGACCATCCTGCAGTGGGGCATCGAGGGCGAGGATTACACCGTCGATGAGAACGGCCGTTATCTGATGACCCGCGAGCAGTACCTGAACCTGTCCGACGCGCAGTGGAAGCGGGCCAACAAGGCCATGGCGCTGTGGGAATCCTGCCCGAAGAAGCAGGGCACCATGGACAACGGCAATGCCTGGGATCCCGCCAACCAGCCGGAAATCTACTTCGAGCAGATGAGCGACTATGACAAGGCGTTCCTCGAAGCCTGCGGCAAGAAGACCCCCGCTGAGTTCTTCAACCCGCCGATCGAGCTGGCTCCCTACGGAGAGGCCTGGCAGATCGACAAGGGACCGATCGACGTGGATTACAACGACTATCTGAACATCCAGGATCAGATGCTGCCGGAAATCATCACCTGCGATCCTTCTGAGGTGGATGCGAAGTGGGATGCCTTCGTGGAGAAGATCACCCCCAGCGCTGAAATCTACACCAAGTTCATGCAGGAAGAGGTTCTGAAGCTGGTGGAGCAGGCGACGACCTGATCACTGAAAGTCATCTCAGGAGGGGGAGAGGCGTACTCTCTCCCTCCCTATCTTTCCTGAAAGGCGGGGGCAAACCATGACAACAAAGGCAGCGACCGTCCGGGGCAGGGCTCCGCGGCGAAAATTCTGGAAAACGCTGGGCAAGCAGTATCAGCTGATGATCATGTCCGTTCCGATTCTGCTGTATGTGCTGCTGTTTAACTACGGGCCTCTGTGGGGCTGGCTGACCGCCTTCCAGAATTACGAACCGAAAAAGGGACTGCTGGGCAGCAAATGGGTCGGGCTGGACAACTTCCGCTTCCTGTTCGGGCGGGAGGACTTCCTGCTGGCCATCCGGAACACGCTGGCCATGAGCGTCATCAACCTGGTGTTCGGCACGGTGTCGGCCGTGCTGCTGGCCATCCTGCTCAACGAAATCCGGGTCCGGGCGTTTAAGCGGACGGTGCAGACGGTGACCTATCTGCCCCACTTCCTGAGCATGGTCATCGTCGTGGGCATGGCGCAGAACATCTTCTCCTCCAACGGCGCGGTGAACCAGCTGCTGCTGAGCCTGGGACTGATCCGGGAGCCGGTGTTCTTCCTGGGCAAGGGGGAATACTTCTGGTGGCTGGTCGGTGTGATCAACGTCTGGAAGGAGGTCGGCTGGAACACGATCATCTACATCGCCGCGATGACCTCCATTGATCCGAGCCTGTATGAGGCGGCGCAGATCGACGGGGCCGGGCGGTGGAACCGGATTCTGCATGTGACGCTGCCGGGGATCAAGAGCACGTTCATGGTGCTGCTGATCATGAACATCGGCCATCTGATGGAGGCCGGGTTCGAAATTCAGTATCTGATGCGGTCCGGCCTGACCATGCAGTATTCGGACACGATCGACGTGTTCGCGCTGATCTACAGCTTCGGCAGCAGCCGGCCGCATTACGCCTACGGCACGGCGGCGGGCATGTTCAAGAGCGTGGTGGGCATCCTGCTCCTGCTGGGAGCAAACCGGATTGCCAAGGCGCTGGACGAAGACACGCTGATCTGAGAAGGGAGGAGAAGGAACTATGACGACGGCTGTAGCGACGGGAAAGCGCAGAAAGCGCCGGGATGTGGTTTTCCCGGTGGTCAATACGCTGATCCTCTGCCTGCTGATGTTCATCACCCTGTATCCGGTGCTCAACACGGTGGCCTACTCCTTCAATGACGGCATGGACGCGGTGCGCGGCGGCATCGGCATCTGGCCGAGGGTGTTCTCCACCGACGCGTACAACGAGCTGCTGACGGATCCGGCGGTGTATCAGGCGTTCTGGATCTCCCTGTCGAAGACGGTGATCACGACGCTGACGAATCTGTTCTTCACCTCCATGCTGGCCTACGCGCTGAGCCGGAAGGAATACGTGCTGCGGGGCTTCATCACGACGGTGATGGTGCTGACCATGTACGTGAACGCGGGACTGATTCCGAACTATCTGCTGATTTCCAAGACCCTGGGCCTGTCCAAGAGCTACTGGGTCTATATCGTTCCGACCATGTTCTCCTGCTTCAACATGATCGTCATCCGGACCTACATTCTGGGGCTGCCGGAGGCGCTGGTGGAATCCGCGCGGATTGACGGCGCGGGGGATCTGCGGACGTTCTTCCAGATCATCCTGCCGCTGTGCCTGCCGGTCATGGCGACGGTGGCGCTGTTCGTGGCGGTGGGCAGCTGGAACTCCTGGTTCGACACCTACCTGTACAACGGCAGCAAGAAGGAGCTGTATACCCTGCAGTACCTGCTGAAGATGAAGCTGGCCACGACCCAGAACAGCGCGAATGCCGCCAACACCGCCACGGACGCCCTGGCCACGGCCTCCAAAGTGGCGCCGATCACCATCCGCTGCGCGATTACGGTGGTCTCCGCGGTGCCGATTCTGGTCGTCTATCCTTTCCTGCAGAAATACTTCGTGACGGGCATGGCGCTGGGTTCGGTGAAGGGTTAATCCGGCACGAGAACCGGAAGGACGGTGAAACGCATGGCGATGACGGAAAAGGAGCGCGAGCAGCGCAAAAACCAGTACGAGGAAGGGTTCCGGGTGATGCGGGGCCAGATGGAGTATATCACCTACCCGGAGGATGCCTCCATCCGCATCTGGTATTCCGATGTACCCTGGCGCTATGACCCTCATATGCATTCCGCGATTGAAATCGTGCTGACGCTGGAGGGCACGGTGGAATACAGCGTGGGAGAGGATCGCTATCAGGTGCGCAAGGGCGAG
>CAMNCR010000177.1 GCA_946534455.1 uncultured Clostridia bacterium
ATTTTCTTTCCCGGTTTCCGGAAAGAAGGCTTGAAAACCTACTAAAATGATAGTATAATGCCCCCTGGCTCCCGCGGGAGCCGGGGGAGATGACACGGATGATGATTTCAGCGCGCGGGCGCTACGCCCTGCGCATGATGGTGGATGTGGCCAGATATCAGGGGGACGGGCATGTGGCGCTGAAGGACATTGCCGCCCGGCAGCAGATCTCCCAGAAGTATCTGGAGCAGATTATTCCCGCGCTCAACAGCGCCGGCTTTCTGACGGCGGTGCGCGGGCAGCAGGGCGGATACCGGCTGACGCGCAGCCCCGGGGAGTACAGCCTGGGGGAAATTCTGCGCGCCGCGGAGGGGGAGCTCTCCTCCGTCACGTGCCTGGACAGCCACCGGGAGCCCTGCGCCAGGCAGGCGGACTGTGACGCCCTGCCGGTGTGGCGGGAGCTGAACCGGATTATTGCGGACTATCTGGACTCGGTCACGCTGCAGAATGTGCTGGACCAGCAGATACCGGAAACAACGATTATGACGCAGGAATGAATGGAGGAGCAATATGGCACGGGAACTGATCAGCATCCGGGATCTGGCGGTCGCGGTGGATGAAAGCGAAATTCTGCACGGGGTGAACCTGGACATGGGTCCGGGCGAAACCCACGTGATCATGGGCCCCAACGGCGCGGGCAAATCGACCCTGGCCAACGCCCTCATGGGCCATCCGGGATACCGGGTGACCGGGGGCCGGGTGACCTTCGGGGAGAGCGACCTGCTGGCCATGAGCGTCAGCGAGCGGGCGCGGGGCGGGCTGTTCATGTCCTTCCAGAACCCGATCGAGGTGCCGGGCGTGTCCCTGGAGAGCTTTATCCGCACCGCCCTGGAGCAGCGCACCGGGGAAAAGCAGCGGGTGTGGACCTTCCGGAAGGAAATGAAGAAGGTGCTGGACGCCCTGCAGATGGACGAGAGCTATGCCGAGCGCGACCTGAACGTGGGCTTCTCCGGCGGAGAAAAGAAAAAGGCGGAGATCCTGCAGATGCTGCTGCTCAAGCCCTCCCTCGCCATTCTGGACGAGACGGACTCCGGCCTGGACGTGGACGCGGTGCGCACGGTGTCCCGCGGCGTCGAGGAATTCCAGAAGGATAAGAACGCCTCCCTGCTGATCATCACCCACAACGCGGCCATCCTCTCCTCGCTGCACGTGGACGCGGTGCACATCCTGGTGAACGGGCGCATCGTGCGGGACGGCGGTCCGGAGCTGATCGCGGACGTGGAGAAGGAAGGCTTTGCGAAGTACGAGGGTTTGGGCCATGAATGAGGAAAAGACCAGAATTGAGGATATCAACCGGGCGTTTTACGACTTCCGCTTTGACGACCGGGACGCCTATAAGGTGCAGAGCGGGCTGACGCAGGAAATCGTGGAGCAGATTTCCCGGGAGAAAAAGGATCCGGACTGGATGCGGGAGTTCCGCCTGCGGTCCCTGGACATCTTCCACCGGACGGACATGCCGGACTGGGGTCCCTCCATCGAGGGGCTGGACATGCGCAACATCGTGACCTACGTGCGGCCGAACACGGAGCGGATGCACACCCGCTGGGAGGACGTGCCGGAGGATATCAAGAGCACCTTTGAGCGGCTGGGCATTCCCCAGTCGGAGCGCACGTCCCTGGCGGGCGTCGGCGCGCAGTATGACTCGGAGCTGGTGTATCACAACGTGCGGGAAGAGGTGGCCGCCCAGGGCGTGATTTACACGGACCTGGAGAGCGCCCTGCACGGGGAATACGCGGACATGATCCGGGAGCACTTCATGAAGCTCGTGCCGCCGACGGATCACAAGTTTGCCGCGCTGCACGGGGCGGTGTGGTCCGGCGGATCCTTCGTGTATGTGCCGGCGGGAGCCTCGGTGGAGATTCCGCTGCAGTCCTATTTCCGGCTGAACGCGGCCGGGGCGGGCCAGTTCGAGCATACGCTGATCATCGTGGAGGAGGGCGCCTACCTGCATTTCATCGAGGGCTGCTCCGCGCCGAAATACAACGTGGCCAACCTGCACGCGGGCTGCGTCGAGCTCTACGTGGGGAAGAACGCGACCCTGCGGTATTCCACGATCGAAAACTGGTCCAAGAACATGTATAACCTGAACACGAAGCGGGCGAAGGTGGAGGCCGGCGGCAAGATCGAATGGGTCTCCGGCTCCTTCGGCTCCCACGTGTCCTATCTCTATCCCATGAGCGTGCTGAACGGGGACGGGGCGCGCAGCGAGTTCACGGGCGTGACCTTCGCCGGGGCGGGGCAGAACCTGGACACCGGCTGCAAGGCCGTGCACAACGCGCCGAACACCACCAGCTATGTCAACACCCGCTCCATCTCCAAGGACGGCGGGGTGAGCACCTTCCGCAGCGCGGTGGTGGTCAATCCCCAGGCGGTGAACAGCAAGTCCGCGGTGTCCTGCCAGTCCCTGATGCTGGACGCGAAATCCCGCTCCGACACGATTCCCGCCATGGACATCCGCACCAGCCAGGCCGATATCGGCCACGAGGCGCGGATTGGGCGCATCTCGGACGATGCCGTGTTCTATCTCATGAGCCGCGGGCTCAGCGAGGAGGACGCCCGGGCGCTGATCGTCTCCGGCTTCGCGGAGAACGTGTCCAAGGAGCTGCCGCTGGAATACGCGGTGGAAATGAACAATCTGATCCGGATTGAAATGAAAGGAGCGATTGGCTGATGACAGACAGGCAGACGATCACGGTCAATCGGCCCCTGGCGAACACCTTCGGCTGGCTGCACGTGAACGGCACCCGGGTGGAAGCGCCGGAGAGCACCCGCGCCCTGCCCCTGACCCTGGCGGCGGGAGAGGAGCGCACCGTGCTGACCGAGGGGGCGGACGCCTCCCTGGAAATCAGCGCGGAGCTGGCGGAGGGCGCCGTGCTGCGGCTGATTCAGGTGCGCCGGAGCGGCGGACCTGCCCAGGAAATCAATCATGTGCGCGTGCGCTGCGCGGACCGCGCCCGCTTCGAGTGGTACCGGATTGTGCTGGGCGGAGCGAGCACGCTGGACGACTGCTCCGTGACCCTGGAGGGCCGGGAGAGCGCCTTTGAGGCGGAGATTGCCTACCGCCTGGGCGGGGAGGAGCGGCTGGACATGAACTGCGAGGCCATCCATCTGGGCCGGCGCACCCGCAGCGAAATCCTCGCCTCCGGCGTCCTGCGGGAGAAGGCCTTCAAGCTGCTGCGGGGCACGATCGACCTGCGCACGGGCTGCGCGGGCGCGGTGGGCAACGAGATGGAGGATGTGCTGCTGGTGGATGACACGGTGCGCAATCAGAGCGTGCCGGTGATTCTCTGCTCCGAGGAGGATGTGGAGGGCAACCACGGGGCCACCATCGGCCGCCTGGACGAGAGCCTGGTGTTCTATCTGGCCTCCCGCGGCATGAGCCCGGAGGAGATCGACCGCATGATGGCGCAGGCCAAGATGGACGCGGTGCTCCGGAAGATTCCGGACGCGGCCATCCGGGAAGCGCTGCTGGAGGAGACGCGGGCATGAACTGGAAAGAGATCCGGCGGGATTTCCCGCTGCTGACACAGCATCCGGACATCGCCTATCTGGACAACGCGGCCACGACCCAGAAGCCGGCGCGCGTGCTGGAGGCATGCCGGGATTTCTACGAGGAGCGGAACGCCAATCCCCTGCGGGGGCTGTATGACCTGTCCCAGCGGGCGACGGAGGCCTACGAGCAGGCCCGGGAAACCGTGGCCGGCTTCGTGAACGCGCACAGCGCGGAGGAAATCGTCTTCACGCGCAACGCCACCGAGAGCCTGAACCTGGTGGCCTTCAGCTACGGCAGCACCCTGCGGCCCGGGGACGAGATTCTGGTCTCCGTGCTGGAGCACCACAGCAACCTGATTCCCTGGCAGCAGGCCGCGGCCCGCACGGGGGCGGTGCTGAAGTTCATCCCCTGCGATCCGGAGGGGAGGATCACGGAGGCGGACGTGCGCTCCGCCCTGACGGAGCGGACCCGGGTGGTCGCCATGACCCAGGTGTCCAACGTGCTGGGCGTGGAGAACGACATCCGCCGCTTCGCGCGCCTGGCGCACGAGGCGGGCGCCGTGTTCGTGTGCGACGGGGCCCAGAGCGTGCCCCATCTGCCGGTGGACGTGCAGGCGCTGGACGTGGATTTCCTGGCCTTCTCCGGGCACAAGGTTTACGCGCCCATGGGCATCGGCGTGCTCTACGGCCGGCAGGAGCTGCTGGACCGGATGCCGCCGTTCCTGACCGGCGGGGAAATGATCGAGTATGTGACGAGGGAGAGCGCCACCTGGGCGGAGCTGCCTCACAAGTTTGAGGCGGGCACGGTCAACGCCTCCGGAGCGGTGGGCCTGGCGGCGGCCATCGACTACTGCCGGGAGATCGGCCTGGAGCAGATCGTGGAGAGGGAAAACGCCCTGAGCCGCGTGGCCTTTGAGGCCCTGAGCGCGGTGCCGCATCTGCGCCTGCTGGGCGCGAAGGAGGCGGAGGGCCATCACGGCATCTTCACCTTCACCCTGGAGGGGGCGCATCCTCACGACATCGCGGAAATCCTCAGCGCGGACGGCGTGTGCGTCCGGGCGGGGCATCACTGCGCGCAGGTGCTCATGGCCCACCTGGGGACGCCCTCCACGGCGCGGGCCAGCCTCTCCTTCTACAACACGGAGGAGGAAATCGGGCGCCTGGCGGAGAGCCTGCGCACGGTCAGAAGGAGGCTTGGCTATGCAGAATAGCTTTTATCGGGAGATTATCAACGACCACAATCTGCGCCCGGCCCACAAGCATGAGCTGGCCGGGGCCAACCTGGAGCTGCGGGGTGTGAACCCCAGCTGCGGGGACGACATCACCCTGCGGCTGCGGGTGGCGGACGGCGTCATTCAGGACGGGGCCTACACCGGGGACGGCTGCGCCATCTCCCAGGCCTCCGCGGATATGATGCTGGATCTGATCATCGGCCGGTCGGAGGCGGAGGCCCGCCGCCTGGCGGAGATCTTCATGCGGATGATCAAAGGAAAGGTCTCGGATGCCGAGCTCGAGGAGCTCGAGGAGGCCGGAGCCCTGATCGATGTATCCCATATGCCGGCCCGCGTGAAATGCGCCGTGCTGGGCTGGCACACGATGGAGGAGCTTTTCAAGGCGCAGGGAACAGAAGAAAACAAGGAGGAGGAAGCACGATGATCGCACTGGCATGTGACCACACGGGCGTGGCGCTGAAAAATGAAATCAAGGCCATGCTGGATGAAATGGGGCTGACCTGGAAGGACTTCGGCAACAATTCCACCGAGAGCGGCGACGACTATCCCGTGTTCGGCTACGCGGCGGCGAAGGCCGTGGCGGACGGGGAGTGCGACCGGGGCATCCTGATCTGCGGCACGGGCGTGGGCATCGGCATCGCGGCGGGCAAGGTGAAGGGCATCCGGGTCTGCACCTGCAGCGATGTGTACACCGCGGAGCTCAGCAAGCGGCACAACAACAGCAACATCCTGACCATGGGGGCCCGGGTGGTGGGCAGCGAGCTGGCGAAGATGATCGCCAGGCACTGGCTGCTGGCGGAGTTTGACGGCGGACGGCATCAGCGCCGGATCGACATGATTACCGCAATTGAAAACGGGGGCGCCCCGGAGGACGTCCTCGAAAAGTAA
>CAMNCR010000178.1 GCA_946534455.1 uncultured Clostridia bacterium
GTCCCTCGCGCCGGCCAGAGCGGACTCCGCATCCGGGACTCCCCGGTCCGCGTCCACATACTTCCCGGCCTCTGCCCGGGGATCCCCGCCGGGAAGCTGCAGCATCAGCCACAGGGCCAGGGGTTCCAGCCCCTTTTCCTTCGCCATGGTCGCGCGCGTTCTGCGCTTCGGCCTGTAGGGACGATAGAGATCCTCCAGCTCCGCCAGCGTCGAGGCGGCCTTCAGCTGACCGGTCAGCTCCTCCGTCAGCACGCCCAGCTCCTCCAGGGCCCGGGCAATTTCTCCCCGCCGCCTGTCCAGGCTGCGCAGATACTCCAGCCGCTCCGCCATTTCCCGCAGCAGCTGATCATCCAGGGAGCCCGTCGCTTCCTTTCTATAGCGGGCGATAAAGGGAATCGTGTTCCCCGCGTCCAGCAGCTCAATCACCGCCTGCACCTGCTGCGGCCGCAGGGAAAACTCCTGCGCCAGCGTTCTGATTTCGTCCATGAATCCGCCTTCTCCCTCCCGGGGCCTGTCCGCCCGCAATGAACGTATTTTACTCATTCCCTCCGGAAACGTCAAACCCGGATCACAGGGGGTCTTTTCACAGAAAAGTGCACGAAAAGAACGCTTTCGGCTCCCCACCGGCTCTCCGGAGCAATTGACATCTGATTTTGATTGGATGTATGCTTATCCTGTTTTTTTCAGCCGCATAAAACGGATCTCCCGATCCGGAAAGGACAGACATGATGAAAAGATACTTTCAACCGGAAATCGAAACGGCTTCCAGAGACAGAATTCTGGAAATTCAAAACGAAAAAATCGTCCGCCAGGTTCGCCACGTGTACGACAACGTGGCCTATTACCGCAATCTGATGGATCAGAAGGGCGTCCGGCCGGAGGATATTCACGGCGTGCAGGACATTCATCTGCTTCCTTTTCTGAGCAAGGCTGATCTGCGGGAGGCATACCCCTACGGGCTTCTGGGCACGGATCTGAAGAACTGCGTGCGCATTCAGTCCACCTCCGGCACCACGGGGCGGAGAGTGGTCGCCTTCTATACCCAGGCGGATATCGACCTGTGGGAGGACTGCTGCGCCCGCGCCATCGTCGCCGCCGGCGGCACGGAGGAGGATGTGTGCCAGGTCTGCTACGGATACGGCCTTTTCACCGGCGGCGCCGGGCTGAACGGAGGCTCCCACAAGGTCGGATGCCTGACGCTGCCCATGTCCTCCGGAAACACGGAGCGCCAGATTCAGTTCATGATGGATCTGAAGGCCACCATTCTCTGCTGCACCCCCTCCTACGCGGCCTATATCGGCGAGAGCCTGGAGGAGCGCGGATTCAAGCCGGAGGACAACCATCTGAAGGCCGGGATCTTCGGCGCCGAGCCCTGGACGGAGGAAATGCGCCAGAGCATCGAGAAGAGCCTGGGCATCAAGGCCTATGATATTTACGGTCTGACCGAAACCAGCGGCCCCGGGGTCGCCTTCGAATGCGAAGAGCAGAAGGGCATGCACATCAACGAGGATCATTTCTATGTGGAGATCATCGACCCGGAAACCGGCGAAGTGCTGCCGGACGGCGAAAAGGGAGAGCTCGTCTTCACCTCCCTGGACAAGGAGGCCTTCCCGCTGCTGCGGTACAGGACCCGCGACATCTGCGTGCTCAACCGGACTCCCTGCTCCTGCGGGCGCACCCATGTACGCATGAGCAAGCCCATGGGCCGCAGCGACGATATGCTGATCATCCGCGGCGTCAACGTCTTCCCGAGCCAGATCGAAACGGTGCTCCTGAAGGAGGGCTATACGCCCAACTATCAGATCGTCGTGGATCGGGAGCGTCATACCGATACCTTCGATATTTACGTTGAGTTCCGGCCGGATCAGTTCACGGATCTGATGTCCGAAATCCAGCGGATGGAGAAGAGCCTCGAGGGCGCCATGCGCACGATGCTGGGCATCGGCCCCAAGGTGCATCTGGTGGCTCCGCGCTCCATCACCCGGAGCGAGGGAAAAGCCGTCCGCGTGGTGGACAGGCGTAAACTGCACGACTAAATGAGAGGAGGAACCGGATTATGGCTATCACTCAGCTGTCAGTCTTTCTGATGAACCAGCCCGGTCAGCTGGTATCCGCGGTGGGCAAGATCTCCGAAACCGGCGCCAATCTCCGCGCCATGAGCATTGCCGAGGCGAATGACTTCGGCATTCTGCGGATCATCGTTTCCGACGAGGAGCAGGTCTGCGCCGCCCTGGGCAGTGACTTCATGGTTTCCCGGACGCAGGTGGTCGCCGCGCGCATGGACGACCGCGCCGGAGCGCTGTATCCCATTCTATCCGCGCTGAACGAGGCGCAGATCAACATCGAATACATGTACGCCTTCACCGCCTCCCAGGCCTCCCAGGCCTATGTGGTGCTCCGGGTCAGCGATGTCAGCACCGCGGAGACCGTGCTTCATGCCCACGGCATTGAAACCCTGTCGGATGACAGCCTGAAGCTGTGATCTGAACGGCGGCGGGGTGTTCTTGCGCTGTTCTTTTCCGTCATGGAGGCCGGATTTGCCCTGCATGGTCAGCTTTCAGCCATTCCGTCGCATTGTTTTCCCCTGATTTTTGTGATAAAATTGTAACATCACGGAAGAACATTCCGTGCATCAGCGACTAAGTGCGAAAGGAAGAGAATGGTATGAAGAAAGTGATTTGCAACGTCGAGTATGATACCGATGCTTCCGATCTGATTCAGAAGAAGACCTTCGGTGCGTTCGGTGATCCTCAGGGCTTTGAGGAATCCCTGTATAAAACTCAGGGCGGAAAGCTGTTCCTGTATGTGAACGGCGGTGCCGATTCCAAGTATCCTGAACCCGCCATCAAGCGGATGTCCAGTGCGAAAGCCGCGGAATGGCAGAATGCCTGATGACAGAAAAACCGCGCTCCGGTTCTGATGCCGGAGCGCGGTTTTTTTGTCTTTATGCCTCCCGTTTTCCGTGAAGCAGCGGAGACAGCGGCTTGTAAATCAGGGCGGCGAGAATGGAAACCGCCAGGCCCTTGAGCAGGTTGAACGGCGCGGTCACGCACAGCAGCAGCTTCCACTCCGAATCCACAAAGGGAAGCGCCTTCGTCGCCATGGCGACGATGCCTGCCAGATCCATATGATACGCGGTCTGGTAGACCGGAATCAGCAGCAGCCAGTTGATCAGAACTCCCGCGACGATCATGCACACGGTACCGGTCAGCATGCCGGTCAGCGCCGCCCTGCGGGTTCTTTGCCGCTGATACAGCAGCGCCGCCGGAAGCACGTAGGCGACGCCCATCAGAAAGTCCCCCAGATCACCGATCCCCATGGTGGAGCCGAGGCCCTTGACCAGGATGTGCATGATATCCTTCAGTGCGAGGATGATCACGCCGGCCACAGGTCCCATCGCAAAACCGCCCAGCACCGCCGGAAGGTTGGAAAAATCCAGCTTGTAGAAGGCAACAATCGGGATCTCAATGGTCAGGAACAGCACCGCGGAAAGGGCGGCCAGCACCGCAATCCGGGTCAGGTCCGCGGTGGAGAGTCTGTGAGATGAGGGAAACACTCGGGATTTCATCGAAAACAACCTCCTGTCTGATTTCAGGTTACAGCAAAGCCCCTCAGGCAGCTTCATGCTGAGGGGCGGAGCGGGTCAGACCCGAAGGCTGTGCGCGCCGTTTCTTCTCTCATCCAGACTGTGACTGTCGGCTTCGGACTTGCACCGAATCAACCGGAAAACCGGCTCGCGGGCTGTAAACCGCCGGTAGGGAATTTCACCCGACCCCGAAGAAGCTTGAAGGTACACGCTGTACCACGCGCATTATACTCATCCGCGCGGGCCCCGTCAATTCCCTGTACAGAAAAAAGCCGGGACAGCGCCCGGCTTTTTCATCGACGGATTTTATTTCTTTCTGCGCAGGAAACCCGGAACGCCATGGTCATCCGTGGTCATGGCCTGATTCTGCGGAATGGGCTGGAAGCTGCCCGTCTGCTGGCCGGTCACCTGGCCGTTGCTGTTGAAAACAGGCTGATAGCCCTGAGGCTGGTTGCCCATGGCCTGATTGTTGCCAAACAGCGGCTGCTGCGCCTGCTGCCCGCCGTTCATGCTCTGGAAGGGGCGGGTCGTCTGCGCCGGATTCTGGCCCTGCTGATAGCTGAAGCCCGTCTGGAAGGAGCCCGTGTTCACCATGCCCGGTACGCCCATGCTGGGGCGGCTGGTGCTCATAAAGGCCGGCACATCCCCCGCGGCGCTGCCGTTAAAGGCTCCGGAACCACCGACCCCGGGGGTTTCAAAGAGCTCCCGCGTTGCCGGCGTCTCAGGGCGGGCAAAGTTGGTCCCGAAGGATCCATAGAGCCGCTCATGCTCAATTTCCCTGGGCTTGCGGGCTGGCTCCTTGGTGGGGAAGGGCGTCTTTTCGAAGCCGGTGGCAATGACCGTAATCCGGACATCGTCCCCCATGGTTTCATCAATGCCGGCGCCAAAGATGATATTGGCATCCGGATCCGCAGCTTCCATGATGAGGTTGGCCGCCTCGTTGATATCGACGATGGAAATGTCGCTGCCGCCGGTCACGTTGATCAGCACGGCACGCGCGCCATCGATGTTGGTCTCCAGCAGCGGAGAGGCAATCGCGTTCTTGGCCGCCTCCACCAGCTTGTTCTCCCCGGTTCCGATGCCGATGCCCATGTGGGCCATACCGCCGGACTCCATCACCGTCTTGACATCCGCAAAGTCCAGATTGATCATGGCCGGAACGGCGATCAGATCGCTGATGCCCTGAATACCCTGGCGCAGCACATCGTCCGCAATCCGGAAGGCTTCCAGCATCGTCGTGCCCTTGTTGACCACCTGCAGCAGGCGGTCATTCGGAATCACAACCAGCGTATCCACATGCTGCTTCAGCTCGGAAATGCCGGCCTCCGCGTTCTTCATCCGCTGCTTGCCTTCGAAATTGAAGGGCTTCGTGACCACCGCGATGGTCAGCGTTCCCATATCCCTGGCGATTTCAGCGACGATCGGCGCAGCGCCGGTTCCCGTTCCGCCGCCCATGCCGGCCGTAATGAAGACCAGATCCGCCCCCTTGAGCGCCTGCGCAATTTCCTCGCGGCTTTCCTCTGCGGCCCTGCGTCCCACCTCCGGGATGGCGCCGGCGCCCAGACCCTTGGTCAGCTTTTCGCCGATCTGGATCTTGACCTGCGCATTGGACTGGCCCAGCGCCTGCCGGTCCGTGTTGACGGAAATAAACTCCACACCCCGAAGCCCGGCGTCCACCATGCGGTTCACCGCGTTGTTTCCGCCGCCGCCGCAGCCGACCACCTTAATGGAAGCAAAAGTGTTCTGATCCTCATTCTGGAACTCAATCATGCTCTTATCCTCCCAACAGACTACGGAAGAAGTCCTTTATTTTCCCACCAGCGGTCGCGGAAGGCTGCCGCTGCTGTTCAATCGTATCGATAATCAGATCCATCAGACCCAGCGCGCTGGAAAAGCAGTGGCTGTTCAGCTTGGTGGTCCGTCTCGGAGTCTCCTGCACAGGACGGCCCAGCTTGCCGGAGAGATATTCCTTTCCGCCCCGGTTGAAGCTCAGCCCGCCGCCGGTGAGGAAAACGCTGCTCCAGTTCCCCAGGCCGCCGAAATCATCCTCCACGGCGCTTCTGATCTGCTCGGCGATATCATCCACGGCCTTGCAGATCACCGGCTTGACCTGCTCCCGGGAGAAGACGTTGGCCTTCTGCCCGTCCGCCCCCTGAACCTCGTAGTTTTCCCCGGCGGTTTCGATGCCGTAAACAAACTTGCGCTTGATATCCTCCGCCTCGGCGAGGCTGATGTCCAGCTGCTCCGCCAGGGCCACGGCAATATCTCCGCCGCCCACATCCAGCACCCGGTGATAGATGATCGCGTCACCCTCCACACCCATGATTTCCGTGTTGAGATATCCCATATCGATCAGCACGGAGGTGTGATCCCGATCCTGCTCGTTCAGATAGAGCATGGCTTCTCCGGCGGAGGTGGAGTAGAAGCCCATGACCGTGATGCCCAGATCAGCCATGCGGTTGGTGACATCATCCACAAAGAAACGGTTCCCCACCACGAAGCTGATGAAGGCCGTCATCTCACGCCCCTTCATGCCCACAGGCTCCAGGGTCTTCTTTCCGCCGTCCACCATAAACCAGGCGGGACTGGAGTGCACCACAACGCCCGGAAGGTTTTCCAGGTTTTCCGCGGCCTTGTTAAACGCAGCCTTGACATCCGCGGAGGTGACCCGGGGATCCGTCCCCTTCAGGGAGAGCGTAACCTTCGTCGCGTAAACCCGGGTGAAGGCGCCGGGCACCCCCACGTTGATCTCCCGGATCTTGGCGCCGCACTGCTCCTCCGCGTCCGCGATGGAGCGGCGAATCGCCTCATCCAGCTCTCCCGGATTGTTCCAGCCCTCTTCCAGGTATCCATCATATTTGGCGACACCCGCCGCAACGATATCGCAGCGCTGGCTGCCGCTGTTTTCAGCAACAAGCGTCACGATCTTGCTCGTTCCGAAATCAATCGCCGATACCGTGGTTTTCATCGATACTTCCTTCCCCCCGCAGGAGGAACCGCCTGTTCCGCGATCTCCTGCAATGATACATATCCAATTTCATTATATGATATTTGCCCCTGCAATGCAAGCGTTTTTCAGATTTATATTACAATTCTGCGTCTTTTGTGTGACTTTTTTCTGCCCTGTGAAGACTTTGTTACTTCACCGGCGAGTAAAGCGGAGATCTGGGATTCGTGACCGTGATGGTTCCGGAGGTATAGCCCATCCGGATCAGCTCTGCCCGGACCAGCAGCATGCTCCTGAGCTTCGCATGCAGGTTCTCCTGGTTGCCCAGCACCACCGTAAACCCGTCCCGCGTCACCAGAAGGATCCCGGACGGATTGCTCACATCCGCCTCCTGAATGATCTCCGCGCATCCCAGCACCTTCATCTCCAGAAACAGGTTGGAAATCGCGGTCTGCTGCGCGGGCTGCGCCAGCATCAGCCTCTGACCCACCCGGCAGCCCGATCGGATATTCAGTCCCTTGAGCTGCACCAGGCCGCTCCTGATCCGCCGGAAGTCCGCCGTCTCCTGCTGCACCTGCTGTCCCTGAGCGTCCTGTCCTTCCTCAAACAGGCTTTCCGTTTCCGAGAGCACCATGCGGTTCTTATCCATCTGATAGAGAATACCGCCATAGGTGAACCAGCAGCATTCCTCCCGTTCCCGGATGTTCAGCGTCACCTGATTGGGCAGGTTCTTCTTCAGATAACCGAACTGGAGGCGGTAATCCGACTCGATGCGTTCCCGTACCTGTTTTTCGTTCAGCCTGATCATGCTGTCGCCCCAGTGAATGCCGCTGATCCGGATGATCTCTTCGGTGGAGATATCCCGGTTCCCGATCACCGTGATGGCCCGAACGCTGAACACGCCAAAGCGCAGAAACAGCAGCACCGCCGCCAGCGCGCCAATTCCCGCCAGCACGCGGGCTGCCCGCTGTTTTCCGGTGCTTCTTTTTTTCTTCTCCGGCCTTTTTTTCTCCCGCGCCGCCTGGGTGGTCTTCGGGCTGCTGCCCGTGTACTGGTAGCCCTGATACTCCTGATTCCAGAAATCACCCATATGCTCGTTGACATTGGGGGATCGGCTGTCTCTCAGCTCCGGCGCGTCCTCCGGCTCATCGAAGGGGTTGCCGTTGGAGGGAGCGGGCCCGTACCAGGTGTTCCGCTGCCAGTCCCGCACGGGATCACCCGCGCTGCCCCGTCCGCCTCCGGCCGTCCGGCGGGTTTCATCCGTCTGGTTCTGCTGCATGTCGGATCGTCTCCCTGCTGGCTGCCAGATCAGGCCTGCGCCTGCCGTGAGGTCAGCTGCTGAACGATTTCCTTAAAGACGCGGCCGCGCTCCTCATAGTCGCGGAACATGTCAAAGCTTGCGCACGCGGGGGAAAGAAGCACGTTCCACCCGGATTCCGTCAGATCACGGCTCATTTCCACCGCCTCCTTCATGCTGGACGCATGATAGATCCGGGTGTACCCCGCCCGCTCCAGGCTTTCCTCAATCTGCCTGGCGGTTTCGCCGATCAGCACCGTGCCCCGGATCAGCGGATTGCCCGCGATTTCCCTGGACAGCGGATCAAAGGAGGTATGCTTATCGTATCCGCCCAGGATCATGACGGTCGGACGGCTCATGGTCTGCACGGCCTTCAGGGTGGAATCCACGTTGGTGCCCTTGCTGTCGTTGATATATTCAACGCCGTCCAGCTCCCGCACGCTTTCAATCCGGTGCTCCACGCCCCGGAAGGTCCTCAGGCTGTGGCGGATCACCGGAATCGGAACCCGGCAGGCCGCCGCCGCGCAGACGGCGCCCAGCGCGTTTTCCAGGTTATGGGGACCGGGAATCCGGACCTCCTCCGCCCGGCAGACCTTTCTCTCCTCCCCGTCCAGGCGGAAGATAATATCTCCGTCCCGCACGAAGGCGCCTTCCCGCACCTCCCGGATCCGGCTGAACTTGAGCACATGGGACTTCACCTGGCGGCTCAGCCCCGTCAGCCCGGGATCATCCGCGTTGAACACGGCGTAGTCCTCGGCCGTCTGATTGCGGAACATGCGCATTTTCAGCTCGGTGTAGACCTCCATCGTGCCATGCCGATTCAGGTGATCCTCGGAAATATTGGTCAGGATCGCAATGTGCGGATGGAAGGTATCCGCCGTCTCCATCTGGAATGAGGAAACCTCGCAGACCACCGCGTCGTCCGCCTTGCTGATCAGCGCGGCCAGGGAGAACGGATAACCGATATTGCCCACAACATGGGTCACGCGGCCGCTGTTGCGGAAAATCTCCCCCAGCAGGGAAACGGTCGTGGTCTTGCCGTTGGTTCCGCTGACCGCGATCAGCTCCCCCTTGGCCAGCTGGGAAGCCAGCTCCAGCTCTCCGATCACGTAGATGCCCATCTCCCGGGCCTTCCGGACAAAGGGCGCATTTTCCGGGATTCCGGGAGAAATGACCAGGCAGTCATGCCCTGCGAGCAGCTCCATCGCCCCGCGTCCGAAGCGGCGCTCCAGCTTCAGCCCTTCCAGAGGCTTGAGCTGGCTGCCCAGTTCATCCTCGGTCTTGCTGTCGTTCACGGTCACTTCAGCGCCGTATGCCCGCAGCAGCTGCGCCGCCGCGACCCCGCTTCTGGCCATTCCCACGACAAGAACCTTTTTTCCTTCCCATTCCATGCTGATACCCCCTGTTCCGAAATGTCAAGCCGAAGGCCCGGCACAGACCAGCAGAACCGCTATCAGGCTGCTGATCATGGTCACTCCGGCATACATGCTGACAATCTGCGTTTCCGAATACCCTTTTTTCTCAAAATGATGATGCACCGGGCTCATGAGGAAGATCCGCTTCCCGTGCGTCAGCTTGAAATAATAGCGCTGCAGAATCACGCTGAAGCTGCTGACGATCGGCATCAGGCAGGTGAGCACCAGCAGCACCTGCATCCGGGTCATCATGCCGATGCCCACCAGCGTGCCGCCGATGAGCATGCTGCCCGTATCGCCCATGAAGGTCTTCGCCGGATAGCGGTTGAACCGCAGGAAGCCGATGCATCCTCCGATCAGCGCCGCGGACACGACCCCCGCCACCTCCGCCACGGCCGGATCGCACAGTTCGCGGATTCCGGGCAGAAGCAGCAGCAGCGCGCAGATCACCGCCCAGGCGCCCCCGCCGACCACCGTCACCGTGCTCAGCAGGCCGTCCAGGCCGTCCTGCAGATTGGTGCTGTTCACCATGAAGATGATCAGCAGCGTCATCACCGGAATGTACCAGAAGCCCAGATCCCAGACCCGGTTCAGGACCGGAATCCAGATGCCGCTTCCCACCGCGGGCGATGCGTAGCAGTAGACGCTGAAGGCCGCGGCCACCAGCACCTGCCCGAGGATCTTCTGCATGGGCTGCAGTCCATCGTGGCGCTTTTTGACCGCCTTGATATAGTCATCCGCGAAGCCCACCGCCATGCTCAGCAGCGCCACGCCCAGCAGCGGCCAGACCGGATCCGACAGCCCCCTCCAGGGCACCGGATGGCAGACGATCGCCGCCAGCACCACGCCCAGCGCGATCATCAGTCCTCCCATCACCGGGGTCCCCTGTTTTTTCTGGTGCGCCGGTCCCAGCTCATAGATCGTCTGGCCGAAATGCAGCTTCCGCAGATAGGCGATCAGCCGGGGTCCGGTCAGCAGCGCGGCTCCCAGGGCGATCAGCATCGCCGCCATCATTCTGTACATGCAGGCTCTCCCTCTTCCTTTCCGCCCTTCTGCAGCTTCATCTCCAGCAGCAGTTCGCTGACGATCACCTTTTCATCGAAGGGCCGCTTGATGCCCATAATCTCCTGATACGTTTCATGGCCCTTGCCCGCCAGCACGATCACATCCCCGTCCTCCGCCATTTCCAGCGCGTGACGGATGGCCTCCCGCCGGTTTTCAATCACCTCGTAGGGCTTCCCCGTGGGCTTGATCCCCTTTTCGATGGCGGCCAGGATCACCAGGGGGTTTTCCGTACGCGGATTGTCGGAGGTCAGGATACAGTAATCCGCCAGCCTGCCGCCGATATTGCCCATCATCGGACGCTTGCCCTTATCCCGGTCCCCGCCGCAGCCAAACACCGCAATGACCCGCCTCCGGGTAAACTGTCTCACCGTCCGGAGAATATTTTCCAGGGCATCCGGAGAATGGCTGTAGTCGAGAATCACCTTGAAGGGGGTTCCCGTCTGCAGCATTTCAATCCGCCCGGGCACCCGGGTGACGGCCTCCAGCCCTTCCTTCACCTGCTCCAGCCCGATCCCCATGATCAGCGCGCAGCTCGTCGCCGCCAGCGCGTTGTAGACGTTGAACATGCCTGTCATGTGCATATGCACCGCGATTTCATGCATGCTGTGCAGCTGAATGGTAAAGTGGACGCCCTCCTCCGTAATTTCAATATCCCTGGCGAAAACATCCGCATCCACGCAGATGCCGAAGGTCATGTTCGGGATCGTCAGATCCTGCCGGATTTTTTCAGAGGTTTCGTCGTCCGCGTTCAGGGCTGCGTTTTTCACCATTCCGCCGGTAAAGAAATGCTTCTTCGTTTCAAAATACCGCTCCATGGTGTAGAAGTAGTCCAGATGATCCTGACTCAGGTTGGTATAGCAGCCCGCTTCAAAGGACATGCCGTCCAGCCGGTTCATGTCGATGGCGTGGGCGCTGACCTCCATGCAGACGACCTGAACGCCTTCGTCCCGCATCAGCCGGAGGGTTTTCTGCAGGTCGATGGGATCCGGGGTGGTCAGCTTGCTGTCCAGATGGCGATCACCGATGACGCTTCCCGTCGAGCCGATGATCCCGCATTTCAGGCCGGCCTTTTCGCAGATGCTCTTGAGCAGATAGGTGGTGGTGGTCTTTCCCTTCGTCCCGGTAATCCCGATCATGCGCATCTCCCGGGAGGGATTGCCATAGAAGTTTTCGGCAATCCGGGCCATGGCTGCGCGCCCGTCGTTGACGAGCACCTGGGGCACGGGCAGATCCAGAAAGCGCTCGACCACCAGGGCGGAGCACCCGTTTTCCACCGCCTCCCAGGCGTAATCATGCGCGTCAAACCTGGCGCCGACGATGCAAAAAAACAGACCGGCGTCTGTTTTGTCCCGGCTGGAGGAGGTGATCTCCCGGACATCCGTCTCCATGTCGCCGCGGGTTTCGGTCACGTAGGGAACATTCTGCACGAGTTCTTTCAGCGTCATCTTACCATCATTCCTTTGTATCTTGGTTCCTGCCTGCCGTCAGAGAACACGAAATGGGAGACTGCGTTCTGTCAGTCTCCCTGCGCGGAGGCCAGCCGGTTCCCCGGCGGATCCGCCGGATCCTTCGGGGACTCCATCACGGTGAGTATCGCGTTTTCGGGCGCGGTCAGCCAGACCGTTCTGGCGCGGTCAGAGGCAACCATGTTCAGCTTGACCGCTTCCGTGCACACATTCACATCCTCTGACTGATAGGCCAGCTCGGCCTGCATGCGTTCATTCTTCTGCGCGACAGCCTCGATTTTACTGTTGAGCCTGGCCACGGAGCGGTTGCCCACTCCGATGCCGACCACCTGAATCAGCAGCACGAGCACCAGCAGCGCCGCGATTCCCGCCAGCAGCCCCCAGGCCACATCCCAGCGGATGCCGTCGCCCGTGAAAAGCCCGGCGCGCGGCTGGGTCTCCTCAATCACGCGGAACCTGCCGCTGGGAGACACTGCCTGCCGCGCCGTCCAGTCCTGCACCTGATAATCCGAAGAGAGCGTCGCCGAACAGGTCATCCGCTGGCGGCGAAGATCCGCAAGCTGCTGTCGGGAATCCGGACGCCGGTCTCCCCGCGCGTGCCACGCCACAGCCACATCCTGCAGCCTGCGCCCCGCGCGCAATGCCATATCCTGCATCCGATTCCTCCTTTCCTTTCAGCTTGCGTTTCTCTTATATCTTCAGGGCTCCTGCTTCTCGAGCCCCGCGATCATGTTCAGCAGATCCGGCAGCTCATCCCGGAAGCTCTTCCAGGCATCCGCGCCGGCCGCGCTGGCGACGATCCGGATATGATCGTTGGCGCCCGTGATATCCACATCCCGCTCCTCCCCGAGAATCTTCTGGCGGATATTGGCCGGAAGCAGAATTCTGCCCTGCCCATCGCAGGACTGTCCGTCATAGCTCAGCGCATAAAAATGCTCCAGATACCGGTTCAGCGCCGGGTTCAGATGTCCCAGCTTTTCATAGCTTTCATTTCTCTTTTCCCACATGGCGGTCGGATAGACCGCAATGGACTGGAAATCAAAGGAGGGCGCCAGGCAGAAGGTCTCTCCCAGCTTATCCCGGAAGCTCTGGGGGATGACCAGGCGGCCCTTGTTGTCCAGGCTGTGAGAGAAGGAGCCTACAAAGCGGAAGGTTCGCGTTTTCACCTGCTCTGCGCCGGAGGCTGCTTCTGGAGACAGAGATTGCGGTTCCCGATCTGCCACGATGTCTGCCCCCTTCTCTTCCACTTTTCCCCAAAAATTGGGATATTCTCCCCTTTTTCCCCACAAATGTAGCACACATCTTTTTAAACTTCAAGACCTTGAACCG
>CAMNCR010000179.1 GCA_946534455.1 uncultured Clostridia bacterium
GACGTTTATCCCAGCGCCGGGAAATCCAGCGGCGCCTTCTCCGCGGGAAGCCTGCGGAAGGTGCATCCCTATGTGCTGCTGAACCATAACGACAACCTGGACAGTGCCTTTACCATCGCGCATGAGCTGGGCCACAGCATGCACTCCTGGTACTCCAACACGAATCAGCCCGCGCCCAAGAGCGAGTACAGCCTCTTCGTGGCGGAGGTGGCCTCCACCTGCAACGAGGCCGTGATGCAGCGCTTCCTGATGGGTCGGATGCAGGAGCCGAAGGCGCGCGCCTATCTGCTGAATTATCTGCTGGAGCAGTTCAGAACGACGGTGTTCCGGCAGACCATGTTTGCGGAATTTGAAAAGATCAGCCATGAGATGGCGGCAGAAGGAACGCCCCTGACGAAGGAAAGCCTGTCCGCCGCCTACCGGAAGCTGAACGAGACCTACTACGGGGAAACCTGCGTGATCGATCCCGAGATCGACGCGGAGTGGATGCGGATTCCGCATTTCTACCGGGCGTTCTATGTGTACGTGTACGCGACCGGCCTGTGCGCCGCGATCTCCCTCAGCGACCGGATCCTGAAGGAGGGCGAAAGCGCGGTCCGCGCCTACCGGCAATTCCTCAGCGCCGGCTGCAGCGTGCCGCCGATCGAGGCGCTGAAGCTGGCCGGGATCGATATGTCCTCGCCGGAACCGATTCGCAGGGCGCTGGAAGTCTTCCGGCAGACGGTGGAGCAGATGAAATCGCAGTGCGAGGGCCGGGAGTAAGGCATGAAAACAGTGATGCTTGTGTTCGGCACCAGGCCGGAGGCCATCAAAATGTGCCCGCTGGTGAACGAACTGAAAACCCGGAGGGAGCTTCGGACCCTCGTGTGCGTGACGGGGCAGCACCGGGATATGCTCCGGCAGGTGCTGGACTGCTTTCAGGTGACGCCGGACGATGATCTGGACATCATGAAGGAGCATCAGTCCCTGTTTGACATCACCGGCGCGGTGCTGGAGGGCATGCGCGGGGTGCTGGAGCGGCGAAAGCCGGATCTGGTGCTGGTGCACGGGGACACCTCCACGACCTTCGCGGCGGCGCTGGCCTGCTTCTATCTGCGCATTCCCGTGGGTCACGTGGAGGCGGGCCTGAGAACCTACGATCTCTCCGCTCCGTATCCGGAGGAATTCAACCGGCAGGCGGTTTCCACCCTGGCGGAGTGGCACTTCGCCCCGACGGCCCGCAGCCGGGACAACCTGCTGCGCGAGGGAAAACGGGCGGACCGGATTTTCGTGACGGGCAATACGGTGATTGACGCGCTGAAAACCACGGTGCGCCGGGATTATACGCATCCGGTGCTGGAATGGGCCGCCGGCAGCCGGCTGGTGCTGCTGACGGCGCACCGGCGCGAGAACTGGGGCCAGCCGCTCCATCGCATTTTCCGGGCCATCCGCCGGGTGGTGGAGGCGCATCCGGATGTGCGGGTGATTTATCCGGTGCATCTGAACCCGGATATCCGGGAGGCGGCGGAGGCGGAGCTGCAGGACTGCGAACGGATCCGCCTGATGGAGCCCATCGACGTGCTGGACTGCCACAACCTGATGGCCAGAAGCCATCTGATTCTGACGGACAGCGGCGGCATTCAGGAGGAGGCGCCCGCGCTGGGCAAGCCGGTGCTGGTGCTGCGGGATGTGACCGAGCGGCCGGAGGGCGTGGAAGCGGGGACGCTGGAGCTGGTCGGCACGGAGGAGGATCGCGTGGCCGGGGCGTTTACCCGGCTGCTGGACGATCCGGAAGCCTACCGGCGCATGGCCCACGCGGAGAACCCGTACGGAGACGGGCAGGCCTGCCGCCGCATCGCGGATATCCTGACGGGGGAAGGGTGAGCCCATGAGGGACATCGGAATTCTGACCTTTCTGCATAACGGCAACTACGGATCCACCCTGCAGGCCTATGCCCTCCAGCGGACGCTGCGGGAGATGGGCCTGGACTGCGAGCATATCGACTACCGCCCGAGCCGGGCGGAAAAGGTGCGCAACCTGCTGAGCAGCGGAAACTCTCCCCGGCTGGTGCTGGAGGGAATGCGGAAGCGGAGCGTGACCCAGGAGCAGGCGGGCGACCGGGAGAAGCGGGCCGCCATCAACCGGTTTTACGAAAAACGCATGGCCCTGAGCCCCGTGTGCGCGGATCATGCGGCCCTTCGCGCGCTGAATGACCGTTACGCGCGCTTCGTGTGCGGCAGCGATCAGATCTGGAACCCCGTGTGGCTGAACCCGGCCTATTTTCTGGACTTTGCCGCCCGGGACCGGACGCGGGTGGCCTATGCCGCCAGCCTGGGGGTTCAGGAGCTGCCGGCCGCGGGCAAGGGCGCCAAAATCGCCCGGCTGACGGAGCCCTTCGCCGCCATCTCCCTGCGGGAGGAGGAGGGGGCTGCCCTGATGCTGCGGATGACGGGCAGGACCTGCCCGGTCATGCCGGATCCGGTGTGCCTGCTGAGCGCCGGGCAGTGGCTGGCGCTGGCGGAGGAAGCGGAGGAGCCGGCGGAGCTGCGGCCCGGATCGATGCTGTGCTACCTGCTCGGCAGCCGCCCCGGGTACGCGGAGGAGGTGGCGCGGATCGCGAAGGAGACCGGGCTCTCCCCCTGCGTCATTCCCGTGACGGCGGAGGACTTCCGCAGCGGCCTGCCGCTGCTGAACGGCCTGTCTCCGGAGGGCTTTCTCAGAGCGCTCTCGGGGGCGGCGCTGCTGGTGACGGACAGCTTCCACGGGCTGGTTATGGCGACGCTCCTGAAGGTGCCGGTGCGCCTGCTTCGCCGGGACCGGGAGGACGATCCGGAACGAAAAAACAGCCGCCTGGATCATTTTCAGCGGCTGATGCGGACGGAAACGCCGGAAACCCTGCTCGCGCGGGGAAGGGCATGGCTGGAGGAAGCACTGAAAAAAGCATAAAGGAAACCCGCCTGTCGCACAACAGGCGGGTTCATTTTCTGTAGCAGACGCTTCCCGGAGGCTCAGGCCTCTTCGTGAAGCTTGGGGAGGGCGCGCTGCACATTTCCGCTGCGCAGGCAACGGGTGCAAACGTTCATCCGCTTGGCGGCGCCATCCACCATGACCCGAACGCTCTGCACATTGGGCGCCCAGATCCGATGGCTCTTGCGATTGGAATGGCTGACGTTGTTGCCGTTCATCGTGCCCTTTTCACAAATCTCACAAAACTTACCCATGGAAATCCTCCTCCTCATTGGAGCGCTGCACATCAAGCCTTGCTATGATAGCACTGTCGTGAGAAAAAAGCAAGCGCTTTTTTATCGAATCTCGCTGGCACGCTTCAGCATCCAGGCACCGCAGAGGGTGGGCTTCGGCTGGGTAGGAGGATCGAAATCGAACTTGTATTTCTCCCAGACATTGACCACGGGAATGCCGTGGTATTCCCGCTCCCGCTGGAACCAGGCGGTGTAGGACTGATGCACGTGCCCGTGGAGCATCAGGGCCGGCCGGTAGGAATCCAGGAAGGGGCC
>CAMNCR010000180.1 GCA_946534455.1 uncultured Clostridia bacterium
GCCCTCTGGTGGATGGGCCAGATGGGATACTGGATCCGGCTGGGCGGTCAGCTGATCTCCGTGGACTATTTTGCCTCCGAGACTCCCGGCCGGCAGACGCCTCCCCCGGTGCCCCCGGCGGACGTGCGGGAGGTGACCCTTTTTCTGGGCACCCATGACCATCTGGATCACATCGACCGGGATGCGTGGAAGATCTGGGCCCGAACCTGTCCCGGGGCCCTGTTCGTCATTCCCGCCCTGCATCGTGACTCGCTCGTTCGGGACGGCATCCCCGCCCACCGTCTTCTCTGCCTGAACGGCGGGGACACCGTCACCCACGGCGGCATCACGATCCACGCCGTTCCGGCCGCCCATGAGTTTCTGGACCGGGATCCGGTCACCGGCCGCTACCCCTGCCTGCAGTATGTGCTGGAGGCGGAAGGTCTCCGGATCTATCACGCGGGAGACACGCTGCGCTATGAGGGCATGCTCCCCGCGCTGCAGGCTCTGGGGCCCTTCGACGCCGCCATCCTGCCCATCAACGGGCGGGACGGTGCCCGCTTCCGCCGGAACTGCATCGGAAACATGACCTTCCAGGAGGCCGCGGACCTGGCGGGCGCAATAAAGCCCGGGCTGGTTTTGCCCGGGCATTGGGATATGTTTGCGGATAATCCGGGAGACCCGGAAGCCTTCCGGGATTATCTGGACGCGAAGTATCCGGGGCTGCCCTGCCGGATTCCCCGCATCGGCGAGCCCATCCTGCTGGCGGCGCGCTGACGGATCGGGATCAGATGGAGGCCTTGGCCTTCTCCAGGGCCTCGATCACCCGGTCGCACCAGGCGTCAAACTCCGGATCCGGCACCTGGCATTCCGGATGGGCCAGGATATAGTCCAGGGCAATTCGCACGCCCTGGTCGAAGCGGACGGTGGTCGCCATGTCCGGCACCGCCCGCTTCAGCTTGCTGTTATCGAACACGACGGTCACGGATTTGTCGCCCGTCAGGCTTCCCTCAAAATCGTATCCGTAGGGTTTCCCGGCCTCCGCCAGAAAATCCGACGCCACATGATACGCGTGCAGCTCCACGCCCAGGGCATCCGCCACGGTCTGATACATCTGGTTCCAGGTCAGAGATTCATCCCCGGTGATGTGGAAGGCTTCGCCGATCGCGTGCCGGTTCCCCATCAGGCCCGTGAAGCCTACGGCAAAATCCCTGTTGAAGGTGGTTGTCCACAGGGAGGAGCCGTCCCCCTGAATGATGACCGGCTTGCCGGCGCGCATCCGCTCGATCACCTGCCAGAAGCCCCGGTTTCCGTGAACGCCCAGCGGAATGCTGCGCTCGTCATAGGTATGGCTCGGCCTGACAATCGTCACAGGGAAGCCCTCTTCCCTGTATTTTTTCATCAGAAATTCCTCGCAGGCGATCTTGTTCCGGGAATACTCCCAGTGCGGGTTCGCCAGGGTGGTGCCCTCGGTGATAATGTAGCCCGCGGCCGGCTTATGATAGGCCGAGGCGGAGCTGATGAAGATATACTGCCGGGTCTTCCCGCGGAACAGCCGGTAATCCCGTTCCACGGCGTCCACGGTGAAGCCGATAAACTCGCACACCGTGTCAAACATCATGCCCTCCAGGCGGGCCGCCACGGCCTCCTCATCGTGAATATCCGCGATGATCTGATGCACGCCCTCCGGCAGAACGGACGCGCGGTTGCCCCGGTTGACCACCCAGACCTCCCAGTTCAGCTCCTCCCTGAGCCGGCGCACGATGGCCGTGCTGATGGTTCCGGTTCCGCCGATCAATAACGCTTTCATGGACAGACCCTCCTCTTTTTTGTTCTTGTATTCATCCGTTCCGCCCCTGGCGGAATCCCGTCCCGTCGTGTCTGCGATTTGCTCCGGCCGCGGAACGCGGCCCTCCGCCGCCGTGCCGGATGAGGCCATGGCCGGATCAGGTCAGCGCCGAATGATGCCTGAAGACGGCATACACGGATTCCCGCAGGCGCTGATGCCGGATTCCGGTCGCGTCAAAGTGCACCGTATGGAAGGCCATCTGCATGATGGGCCCGGCGCAGAACGCGTCAATCAGCGTCCCCACGCCCACCGGTCCGCCCAGCGCCCATCCGATCAGCGTGGCCAGGCTCAGCAGCGCGATGCTCACCGCGCCGATGGGCACCCGGGGCATCCGCCTGGCAAGCCCCACCAGCAGCGTGTCCCGCGGACCGCATCCCAGGGACGCGATCATATAGGTATACTGGGTGTAGGCCATGATGACCAGGCCCGTGAGCATGATCGGAATCCCCGTCAGCAGCGAGCCCGCGGGGGGCACCGCGTGGATCAGGTTAAAAAAGTCCACGGCCTTTCCCACCACGATGGCATCGATAAACATCGCGATGCCGATGGGCTCCTTCAGCAGGATATCGATCGCCAGAATGGTGCAGGAAATGGCGATGGAGGCCGTCCCGTACAGAATGCCCAGCGTCCTGGAAACGCCCAGATTCAGCACATCCCAGGGGCCCGCGCCGATATTGGCCTGAATGGTCAGGTATACGCCGAAGCCGTTGACAAACAGACTCACCGCTGCCAGCAGCATATTCAGGAGAATCGCCCCGGCCGTGCGATTCTCCCGCAGATCGCTCTTCATCATTCCCCGTCTGCCATCCTTCCCTTGCCTTCCTTCCGGTTTCCGCATAGAACATTCGCCGGAAAACGCTTTTTCCCTCTCAGCGCTTCGTTTTTCTCCGGCATTTCTCCGCTTTTCTCCGCGCAGCGCACCCGGCCGGGCGGAGTCTTGCTTTTTCCGCCCCGGGCATCTTATAATGATGCCCATCCTCGGAAGCGCGCTTCCGCGCCTTCCGCATTCAGCAAGGAGGATCGGAACCATGCGCGTATCCTTTGAAAGCGATTATATTGCCGGCGCCCATCCGGAGGTGCTCCGCCGGCTGACGGAAACCAACCTGGAGCCCCTTCCCGGCTACGGCGAAGACCCGTACTGCGCCCGCGCGAAGGAAAAGATTGCCCGCGCCTGCGAATGCGAGAAGGCCCAGGTGGAATTTCTCGTGGGCGGGAC
>CAMNCR010000181.1 GCA_946534455.1 uncultured Clostridia bacterium
GTGGGCTCCTCGGTGGGCGCTTCAGTCGGTTCCTCGGTCGGAGCTTCGGTGGGCTCCTCAGTCGGTTCCTCGGTGAGTTCCTCTGTCGGCGCCGCGGTCATTTCCTCCGTCGGGGCCGCGGTCGGGGCTTCCGTCAGAGCTTCGGTCGGGGCCTCCGTCAGCGCGTCGGCCGCCTCGGGCGTGGGAATCTCGCTGGCGGGCGTCTCGTCGGGCGCGGGAACGGGGGTCGGTGTCGGATAGGGCATGACGTCGGGATTTTCGAACAGGTTGGTCTGGGTGGTTCTTCCGGCCACGCCGTCCTGGGTCAGCCCGTTATAGTACTGGAAGCGGCGCACGGCCGTGCGCGTCTGCCCGCCGTAGGCGCCGTCCGCGGCGCCCTCGGGCAGGTATCCCAGCTCGATCAGCTTCTCCTGCAGGCGCCGCACATCCGCTCCCCGGTCCCCCTGCTGGAGGTTGTGGTAGGCGCGGGTGTTGGGCGTGATGGTGGGAACGGGCTGCGGTGTGACGGAGACGGTCGGGGTCGGCGTGACCTCCGGCTCCCAGAGCGGGGTGGCTGTTTCCTCGATGACGACGGCGGAGGGCGTGGGCGTCGGCGTGGGCACAGGGGTGGCCACGGGCGCGGAGGTGCTTTCCACCGCGATCACCAGCGTCGAGGTCATATACAGCAGCAGCGTCCTGAGAAAATCCATGCTTTCCCCTCCATCCAGAGCAAACCTTCAGGCCGAATTATATCAAACCCTTCCGGGAATGACAATCCCTCATTTTTATGCTACAATGGCGGCCGAAGGGCATCAGAGGGCTTGAAAAACAGGGGCTGAAAGGGGGCGAACCCGCGGTGGAGAAGCTGGAGGCCAGCGTCGTCAGCACGGTCTTCCGGAATCCGGAAAACGGCTATTCCGTGCTCACCGTGCAGGCGGGTCGCACCGAGGTGACCGTGGTCGGCGTGCTGCCGGAGCTGGGGCCCGGGGAGCAGGCTGTCTTCACCGGGGACTGGATGGAGCACAAAACCTACGGCCGCCAGTTCCGCTGCGCCCTGTGCGAAATCCGCGTGCCGACGACCCTCCTGGGCATCGAGCGGTACCTGGGCAGCCGCCTGATCCGGGGCATCGGGCCCTCGACGGCGGCGCTGATCGTGCGCCACTTCGGGGAGGAAACGCTGACCGTCATGGCGGAGCACCCCGAGCGCCTGATGGAAATCCCGGGCATCGGGAAAAAGCGCTGCGCCATGATCGCGGAAAGCTTTCAGGAGCATCAGGGCGCCCGCCATACGCTGATCGCCCTGCAGAGCTACGGCATTTCGGCCAACCTGGCCATGAAAATCAGCCAGAAATACGGCGAGGCCTCGCTGGACGTGATCCGGGAGAATCCCTACCGCCTCTGCGAGGAGCTGGAGGGCGTCGGCTTCCGCCTGGCGGACCGGATCGGCGCGGCGCTGGGCATCGCGCCGGACAGCGACTGCCGCGTGCAGTGCGCCCTCAAGTATGTCCTGCAGGAGGCCGCCGCGGCCGGGGGCCATGTGTTCCTGCCGGAAGGGGAGCTCTGCCGGCAGGCGGCCTCGCTCCTGCAGGGGGCGCCGGAGAACTGCGCCCGCCAGCTCACGGCCCTGCTCCTGGGCAACGAGCTGTATGCGGAGACCGCCGGGGAGGACCGGCGGGTCTATCTGCCCGCCTTCTGGCGCGCGGAGCAGGAGGTGGCCCTGCGCCTGCGCCAGCTGATGACGGCCATCCGGCCGGAGCCGGCCGCCGGCACCCGGCGGGCCATCGCCGCCTTTGAAAAGCGCCGCGGCATCTCCTTCTCCCCCACCCAGCGGGAGGCCATCACCCGGGCCCTGGGCAGCGGCGTCTTCGTCATCACCGGCGGCCCCGGCACGGGCAAAACGACGATCATCACCTGCATCCTGGAGCTGCTCAGCGCGGATCACGAGACCGTGCTCTGCGCGCCCACGGGCCGGGCCGCCAAGCGCATGACGGAGGCCACCGGCGCGGAAAGCAGAACCATTCACCGCCTCCTGGAGTACAGCGGGGAGGAGGGCGTCTTCCGCCGGGATGAGGACGATCCCCTGGAGGCGGACTGCATCATCGCCGACGAGGCGTCCATGATCGATCTGCAGCTGATGTGCTCCCTGCTGCGGGCCGTCCGGCCCGGGGCCCGCCTGATCCTCGTCGGGGACGCGGACCAGCTGCCCAGCGTCGGCGCGGGCAACGTCCTGGGCGACATTCTGGAAAGCGGCGAGGTGCCCTGCGCGTATCTGACGGACATCTTCCGCCAGAGCGAGACCAGCCGCATCGTCGTCAACGCCCATCTGATCAATCAGGGACAGATGCCCCTGCTCAACGAAAAGGATACGGACTTCTTCTTTCAGCGCAAGGATTCCTTCCGGGACACGGCGGACACCATCGTCGCCCTGATGCGGACCCGGCTGCCGGGCTATCTGCGCTTCCCTCCGGCGGAGGCCGCCGCCCTGATTCCCCGCAATCTGCAGGTGCTCTCGCCCACCCGCAAGGGGGACTGCGGGGTGAACACCCTGAACATGCTCCTGCAGCAGGCGCTCAATCCCCCGGCGCCCGGCCGCCCGGAGCTGACCTGGGGCGAAACGGTCTTCCGCCTGGGGGACAAGGTGATCCAGACGAAAAATGATTATCAGATCGCCTGGGTGCGCGAAACGGAGGCGGAATCGGAGGAGGGCGCCGGCGTCTTCAACGGGGATATCGGCTTCGTCACCGCGGTGGATCAGGAGGATCACGCCCTGACCGTCCGCTTTGACGACGAGAAGGACGTGATCTACGAGGCGGAGGATCTGGATCATCTGGAGCTGGCCTACTGCCTGTCCGTCCACAAGTCCCAGGGCAGCGAGTTTCCGGTCGTCATCATGCCGGTCATCGGCGGGCCGCCGATGCTCCTCACCCGGAACCTGCTCTACACCGCCCTGACCCGGGCGAAGCGGATGGTGGTCCTGGTGGGCCAGGAGAGCATCATCCGGCGCATGGTGGAGAACGATCACGAGGTGCGGCGCTACACGGCCCTGGCCGAGCGGCTGCGGATCACGCGGGAGCTGGTGGAATGAGCGGCGTCAGACAAAAAATCACCGCCCTGGGGCGGTGCGTGCGAACCTTTCTGCTGGATACGGTCTATCCGGAAAACGCGCTGTGCCGCGCCTGCGGCACGGCGGTGAAAACGGGCTGCCTCTGCGATGCCTGCCGGGAAAGACTGCGCAACGACGGCGCCGCCTTTTCCTGGATTCCGCGGCAGCTGGACGGCGTGAGCGCCTACGCCCTGAGACGGCATGAGGGCCTTCCCCGGGCGCTGGTCATCCGGCTGAAGCATCACGCGGAGGCCTGCGTCGCCGCGGAGCTGGCGGCCCTGGTGCGGCCGGTGCCGGCCTTTCTTTCCTTTCCGGAGAACACGGTGGTCACCTGGGTGACCATGCCCCGCTCCCGCCGGCGGGAGCGCTGCATCGATCATGGGCAGTGCCTGGCCGCGGCCGTGGCCCGGGAGCTGGGCCTGGACTGCGCCCAGCTGCTCCTCCGCACGGACAGCCGGGGAAAAACCCAGGCCTCCCTGAACCGGGAAAAGCGCGAGCGGAACCTGGAGCGGGTCTTTGCCCCCGCGGGCCCCATTCGCCGCCCCGTCCTGCTGGTGGATGACGTCATGACCACCGGCACCACCGCCCGGCGCTGCATCGCGGCCCTGCGGGAGGGCGGCGCGACGGACATCACCGTGCTGACGGTCACGTGTCCCTGAGCCCCTCCGGATCGATGCCGCCGATGCGCAGCCCCTTCCGGAAATCCTCCGGCAGCGGCGCCTCAAACCGCAGCAGCTCCCCCGTCCGCGGATGGGGCAGGGCCAGGGAAAAGGCGTGAAGCATCAGGCACGGCACGCGCACGCCCCGCTCCGTTCCGTACAGCGGATCCCCGCACACGGGGTGATGGATGCTGCGCATGTGCACCCGGATCTGGTGGGTGCGCCCGGTGAGAATATGCACATCCAGCAGGGCGCAGCCCCGCCCCTCCGCCAGCTTTTTCCACAGGGTCACCGCCTCGCGGCCATCGGCATCGATGGCCATTTTTTTGCGGTCCTGCCGGCTGCGGCCGATGGGCGCGTCGATGCGCCCCTCCGCCTCCCTGGGGATGCCCTCCACCAGGGCGCGGTAGTGCTTCTCCACCGTCCGGTCCCGGAGCATCCGGCTCAGGGCCTCCTGGGTGGGGTCGTTCTTGGCCACCAGCAGCAGGCCGGAGGTGTCCTTGTCCAGCCGGTGCACGATGCCGGGCCGCAGCTCGCCGCCGATGCCGCCCAGGGAATCCAGCTGCCCCAGCAGGGCGTTGACCAGCGTGCCGTCCCAGTGGCCCGCGGCGGGATGAACCACCATGCCCCGGGGCTTGATCACCACGGCCAGATCTTCGTCCTCGTACAGGATGTCCAGGGGAATATCCTCGGCCTGGGGCGCCGCCTCCCGGGGCGGCGGCACGGTCAGATGCAGCGCCCGGCCCGGGGCGGGCTTCGTGCCGGCCTTCAGGCACGGCGCGCCCTCCAGCAGGCACTGCCCCTCCGCCATCAGGCGGGCAATCTGGCTGCGGCTCAAGCCGGTCAGCTCGCTGAGCTGCACATCCAGGCGCCGTCCGTCCGTCCGCGCGTCGAATTCATTCATGCCTCTGCCTCCGTGCCGC
>CAMNCR010000182.1 GCA_946534455.1 uncultured Clostridia bacterium
ATCCTGAGCGTGGAAGGCTTTGACACCTCCCTGGCCGAGGGCGTCATGCTGCTGACCCCCTTCGTGGCGACCTCCACGGATGAGAAGGTGGCCAGCTTCGTGGCCAAGTATCAGGAAGCCTACGGCGAGACGCCCATCCAGTTCGCGGCGGACGCCTATGACGGCGTGTACATTCTGGTGGAGGCCGCCAAAAAGGCCGGCATCACCAGCGACATGGAGCCTGAAGAGGTGTGCGACCTGATGATCGCCGCCATCCAGGAGATCACCGTGGACGGCATCACCGGATCCATGACCTGGAGCGCCTCCGGCGCGGTCACCAAGACGCCTATGGCGGCCACCATCGTCAACGGCGAATACGTTTTCGAAGACTGATTCCGATCAGGAAGAAAGCAACGGGGCTGGTTCCGTTTCGAGCCAGTCCCGGCTTTTCGTTTTTTCCGCCTGATGAATTTCCCGGAGAGGACGCTGTAACATGATTTTTCTCGATAACCTGATCAATGGCCTGAGCCTGGGCAGCATTTACGCGATCATCGCCCTGGGCTATTCAATGGTCTACGGGATCGCCAAGATGCTGAACTTTGCCCACGGGGACGTGATCATGGTGGGCGCGTATGTGGCCTTCTGCGGCCTGCAGTACTGGGGGCTGCCCCCGGTGGTGGCGATTCTCCTGGCGATGGTGGTCTGCACGGTGCTGGGCATCACGATCGAGGGCCTCGCCTATCGCCCGCTGCGGCAGGCGACCTCCCTGGCCGTGCTGATCACGGCCATCGGCATGAGCTACCTGCTGCAGAACCTGGCGCTGATGATCTGGGGCGCGAACCCGAAGTCCTTCCCCCTGAGCGGAACCAGCATGCGGCTGGGCGGGCTGAACGTCTCCAGCGCGACGCTGATCACCATCGCCGCGAACATCGTCATCATGCTGGCGCTGACGGCCTTCACCGCGAAAACGAAGATGGGCAAGGCCATGCGCTGCGTGTCCGAGGACCGCGGCGCCGCGGAGCTGATGGGCATCAACGTGAACCGGACCATCTCCGTGACCTTCGCCATCGGCTCCGCCCTGGCGGCGATCGCGGGCGTGCTCCTGTGCACCTCCTATCCGATCCTGCAGCCGACCACCGGCTCCATGCCGGGCATCAAGGCCTTTACGGCGGCGGTCTTCGGCGGCATCGGCTCCATTCCGGGGGCCATGCTGGGCGGCGTGCTGCTGGGCGTGATCGAGATCTTCGGCAAGGCGTATATCTCCACCGAGCTGGGGGACGCCATCGTCTTCGCGGTGCTGATCGTGGTGCTGCTGGTGAAGCCGACGGGCCTGCTGGGGAAGCCCATGCGGGAGAAAGTGTGAGGTGATCGGGATGACAAGAGCGAAGCGCAGGCGTCTGATCTATAACCTGATCACCTTCGGTCTGGTGATCGGCGCCTTTCTGTTGCTGCAGAACATGATCGCGGCCAAGAGCATCAGCCGCTCCCTCCGGGGCCAGCTGGTGCCGATCTGCGCGTGGATCGTCATGGCCGTGTCCCTGAATCTGGTGATCGGCTTCTCCGGGGAGCTGAGCCTGGGCCACGCGGGCTTCATGAGCGTCGGCGCGTATACGGGGGCCGTGGTCAGCGGCTGGCTGATGAATGTCTGCGCCCTGGAGGACGCGACGCTGCGGCTGGTGATTTCCATCGTGGCGGGCGGCCTGATCGCGGGGCTGGCGGGCGTGCTGATCGGCATTCCCGTGCTGCGCCTGCGGGGAGACTATCTGGCCATCGTCACCCTGGCCTTCGGGGAAATCATCCGCAACCTGGTGAACGTGCTGTATATCGGCACGACGGATACCGGGCTGCATTTCGCCTTCCTGAACCGGCAGATGCCCGAGGGGGTGACGATGCTGGTGGACGGCGCGAAGGGCGCCGTCAAGATCAAGCCCATCGCGACCTTTACGGCGGGCTTTGTGCTGATCCTGGTGACGCTGATCGTCGTGCTGAACCTGGTCAATTCCCGGGCGGGCCGGGCCATTCAGGCGACGCGGGACAACCGGATCGCGGCGGAGTCCATGGGCGTTTCCGTCACGAAGTACAAGATGATGGCCTTCGTCACCGCGGCGGTGCTGGCCGGCATGGCCGGCGCCCTCTACGGGCTGAACTCCTCCACCGTCGTGCCGACCCAGTTCACCTTCAATCAGTCCATTAACGTCCTGGTGTTCGTGGTCCTCGGCGGCCTGGGCAACGTCCTGGGCTCCATCATCTCCGCCACCTTCCTGACGGTGCTGCCGGAGGTGCTGCGGGAGTTCGCGGATTACCGCATGCTGGTCTACGCGGTGGTGCTCATCCTGGTGATGATCTTCACCAACAATCCGACCATCCGCGCGCTGGCGGACCGGCTTTTCGGGCCGGTGAAGGCGCTGTTCCGGAGCCGGAAGAACGTGGCAGGAGGTGAGATGCAGTGACGCAGCGCATCAGACATCGTTCAGATACCCGCATGGTGCCCGTGCCGTCGCACTCCATCGTGCCCGAGCGGGATGTGGATCAGATTCCGGTGCTGGAAACGCGGCACCTGGGCATCGATTTCGGCGGCCTGAAGGCCGTGGACGACTTCAACCTGACCATCGGCCGGACGGAGATCGCCGGCCTCATCGGCCCCAACGGCGCGGGCAAGACCACCGTCTTCAACATGCTGACCAAGGTCTATGAGCCGACCACCGGCGCGGTGCTCATCAACGGTCAGGACATGAAGGGCCTGAACATCGTGCAGGCCTCCCGCCTGGGCATCGCCCGCACCTTCCAGAACATCCGGCTCTTCGATAAGATGACCGTGGAGGAGAACGTGCGCATCGGCCTGCACAACCAGATCCGCTATGACATGCTGACCGGCATCCTGCGCCTGCCCCGCTACTGGAAGCAGGAGAAGAAGCAGCATGAGCGGGCCATGGAGCTGCTGGATATTTTCCATATGCAGGACCTGGCGGACGAGGAGGCGGGCAGCCTGCCCTACGGCGCGCAGCGCCGCCTGGAGATCGTCCGCGCCCTGGCGACGGATCCGAAGCTGCTCCTGCTGGATGAACCGGCGGCGGGCATGAATCCCCGGGAGACCGAGGAGCTCATGGAAACCATCGCGCGGATCCGGGACCGGTTCCAGATCGCGATTCTGCTCATTGAGCATGATATGAGCCTGGTCATGGGCGTGTGCGAGGGCATCTGCGTGCTGAACTTCGGCCGGATCATCGCCAAGGGCACGGCGGATGAGATCCAGGCCAACCCGGCGGTCATCGAGGCCTATCTGGGCAAGCGGAAGGAGGCGGACGCATGAGCGAGGCAAAGGAAAAGCTTCCGCTGCTGAAGGTGCGGGATCTGCATGTGTACTACGGCGCGATTCACGCCATCAAGGGAATCACCCTGGAGGTGCATCAGGGGGAAATCGTGACCCTGATCGGCGCCAACGGCGCCGGGAAATCCACGACCCTCAACACCATCGCCGGCCTGCTCAGGCCCCGGCAGGGCACCATCGCCCTGGACGGCATGCCCGTGGGCGGCACGGGCGCTTCCCGGATGATCTATAAGGGGCTCAGCCTCTGCCCGGAGGGCCGCCGGGTCTTCCAGCAGATGACCGTCCGGGAAAACCTGGAAATGGGCGCCTACAGCCGGCCCAAGGAGGAAATCGCCGGCTCGATCGAGGAAATGTTCCAGCGCTTCCCCCGCCTCCGGGAGCGGGAAAAGCAGATTGCCGGCACCCTCTCCGGCGGCGAGCAGCAGATGCTGGCCATGGCGCGGGCGCTGATGAGCCGGCCGAAGCTCCTGATGCTGGATGAGCCCTCCATGGG
>CAMNCR010000183.1 GCA_946534455.1 uncultured Clostridia bacterium
CCTGGAGCGGCGGTATCAGGAGACGAATTCGGAGGCCATGAAGCAGGCCTACGAGGAATACATGGCGGAGGAGACCTGCCCCGAGTGCGGAGGCCAGCGGCTGAAGGCGGAGGCCCGGGCCGTGACCGTGGGCGGGAAGAGCCTGCCGGAGGTCAGCGACATGAGCATTCTGGAGGCGCGGCGGTTTTTCCGGGAGCTGCGCCTGGAGGGCAAGCGCGCGATCATCGCCGGGCAGATTCTGAAGGAAATCGACGCGCGGCTGGGCTTCCTGGAGGACGTAGGCCTGGGCTATCTGACGCTGAGCCGGGCGGCAGGCACGCTGTCCGGGGGCGAGGCGCAGCGCATCCGCCTGGCCACGCAGATCGGCAGCGCGCTGATGGGCGTGCTGTATGTGCTGGACGAGCCGTCCATCGGCCTGCACCAGCGGGACAACGCCAAGCTCATCGCCACGCTGCGGCGGATGCGGGATCTGGGCAACACGGTGATCGTCGTGGAGCACGACGAGGAAACGATGTTTGCCGCGGACTGGATCGTGGACGTGGGCCCGGGGGCCGGCCTCCACGGCGGCCGGATCGTCGCCGAGGGCACGGCGGAGGACATCATGCGCAACCCGGAGAGCCTGACCGGCCAGTATCTGAGCGGGGCGAAGCGGGTGCCGCTGCCGGCCCGCCGGCGCCGGCCCACGGGCTGGCTGACCATCCGGGACGCGGCGGAGCACAATCTGAAGCACATCGACGTGAGGCTGCCCCTGGGGGTGTTCACCTGCGTCACCGGCGTCAGCGGGAGCGGCAAGAGCAGCCTGGTCAACGAAATTCTCTACAAGCACCTGGCCCGGAAGCTGAACCGGGCCAGAACCCGGGCGGGGCGCTTCGGCAGCATGGAGGGCCTGGAGCAGCTGGACAAGATCATCATGATCGACCAGAGCCCCATCGGCCGGACGCCGCGCAGCAACCCCGCGACCTACACCGGGCTGTTTGACCTGATCCGGAAGCTGTTTGCGATGAGCCCGGAGGCCAAGGCCCGGGGATACCGGGAAAACCGCTTCTCCTTCAACGTCAAGGGCGGACGGTGCGAGGCCTGCCAGGGGGACGGGGTGCAGAAAATCGAAATGCATTTCCTGCCGGATCTGTATGTGCCCTGCGACGTGTGCCACGGCCGGCGGTACAACCGGGAAACCCTGGAGGTGACCTGGCAGGGAAAGAGCATCTACGACGTGCTGGAGATGACGGTGGAGGAGGGGCTGACCTTCTTCGCCAACCACGCGCCGATTCTGCGGAAGCTGGAAACGCTGTCGGACGTGGGCCTGGGCTACATGAAGCTGGGCCAGCCGTCCACGACGCTGTCCGGCGGCGAGGCGCAGCGGGTCAAGCTGGCGACGGAGCTGAGCCGGAAGGCCACCGGCAGGACGATCTATCTGCTGGACGAGCCGACCACGGGGCTGCACATGGCGGACGTGGACAAGCTGATTCAGGTGCTGCAGCGGCTGACCGGGGCGGGCAATTCGGTGCTGGTCATCGAGCACAACCTGGACGTGATCAAGGTGGCGGACTGGATCGTGGACCTGGGCCCCGAGGGCGGCGAAGGCGGCGGAACGATCGTGGCCGAGGGCACGCCCGAGCAGGTGGCGGAGAATCCGGCCTCCTTCACGGGACAGTATCTGGCCCGGGCGCTGGAGGCCTCCCCCCGGGAGGGGGCGCCGGCGGCCGCCGGAGCGCGCAAAAAACGGACGGCAGAGGCTTGACGCGATTGATTTTGCAATGATATAATGCATCGTTCTTTACGAATTTTGCATTCCAGTCTGGGAGGGATTTGATGTCTGGACATTCCAAGTGGCATAATATTCAGGCGAAAAAGGGCAAGGCGGATGCGCAGCGCGGCGCCGTGTTTACCAAGATCGGCCGGGAAATCGCCATCGCCGTGCGCGAGGGCGGCGCGAACCCGGAATCCAACGGCAAGCTGCGGGATATCATCGCCAAGGCCAAGGCCAACAACATGCCGAATGACAATATTCAGCGGTCCATCAAGAAGGCCAGCGGCGAGCTGAGCAACGTGGTCTACGAGGAAATCACCTACGAAGGGTACGCGCCCGGCGGCGTGGCCGTGATCGTGGATACGATTTCGGACAACCGCAACCGCACCGCCAGCGACATCCGTCACTGCTTCGCCAAGTACGGCGGCAACATGGGCACCACGGGCTCCGTGGGGTTCATGTTTGACGAGCGCGGCGTGCTGGTGGTGGAGCGCGAGCCCGGCACGGATGAGGACGAGATGATGATGCTGGCGCTGGATGCCGGCGCGGAGGACGTCAAGGTGGACGACGACGTGTTCGAAATCTACACCGCGCCCAACGACTTCAGCACCGTGCGGGAAGCCCTGGAGAAGCAGGGGCTGACCTTCCTGTCCGCGGACGTGCAGAAGATTCCGCAGAACACCGTCGCCGTGACGGATCCGGATACCATCCTGAAGATCCAGAAGATGCTGGATCTGCTGGAGGAGAATGACGACGTGCAGAACGTGTTCCACAACGCGGATCTGCCGGAGGAAGAGGACGAGGATTAACAGCTCCCTTCCCGGGGCATGCAGGCCCGGCGAGCGGGAGCGGATGCCGATGCCCGGAGCAACGGGCATCGGCTTCGTTCGTTTTTCCAGAAGAGGAAAGGGCAGGTGTCAGCCATGAACATGCTGGAGATCATTACCCGGAAAAAGCTGGGGCAGGAGCTGACGGAGGCGGAAATCGCCTTTTTTGTGCGGATGGCGGCGGAAAAGCTGGCCCCGGATTATCAGCTGGCGGCGATGCTGATGGCCATCCGGCTGAACGGCATGACGGACCGGGAAACGGCCTGCCTGACCCTGGCCATGCGCGATTCCGGAGACATCGCGGACCTGTCCGGCATTCCCGGCGTGAAGGTGGACAAGCATTCCACCGGCGGCGTGGGGGATACGACGACGCTGGTGCTGGCGCCGCTGGTGGCGGCCTGCGGCGCGCCGGTGGCGAAGATGAGCGGCCGGGGGCTCGGCCATACCGGCGGCACGCTGGACAAGCTGGAATCCATTCCCGGGCTGTCCGTGTCCCTGAGCGTGGAGCGGTTCATTGAGCAGGTGAAGAACATCGGCGTGGCGGTGGTCGGGCAGACGGGGCACCTGGCTCCGGCGGATAAGACGCTCTATGCCCTGCGGGATGTGACCTCGACGGTGGACTCGCTGCCGCTGATCGTTTCCTCGATTCTCAGCAAGAAGCTGGCCGCCGGGTCGGACGCCATCGTGCTGGACGTGAAGACGGGCTCCGGCGCCATCATGCACTCGCTGGAGGACAGCATCGCCCTGGCGGAGAGCATGGTGCGGGTGGGCCATCTGGCGGGCAAGCCCGTGGTGGCCCTGATCAGCGGCATGGATCAGCCCCTGGGCACCCACGTGGGCAACGCGCTGGAGGTGAAGGAGGCCATCGACATCCTCTCCGGCCGGGCCGGCGGGGATCTGCTGGAGGTCTCCCTGACGCTGGGCGGGTACATGCTGCGCCTGGCGGGCGTGGCGGAGACGCCGGAGGACGGCGCGGAGCGCATGCGCCGGGCCATCGCCTCCGGAGCGGGGCTGGAGAAGCTGAGGCAGATGATCGCGGCCCAGGGCGGCGATCCCGCCGTGTGCGACGATGTGAGCCGGCTGCCCCAGGCGGCGGTGATCCGGCCGGTGACCTGCGGCGGGGCGGGCTATGTGACCTCCATGGATACGACTGCCCTGGGCCTGGCGGCGCAGGCCATGGGCGCGGGGCGCCTGCGGCTGGACGATACGCTGGATTATTCCGTGGGCTTCGTGCTGCGGGTGCGCATCGGGGACCGGGTGGAGGCGGACACGCCGCTGGCGGAGCTGCATGCCCGGACGGAGGCGGACGCGGACGCGGCCGAGCGCGCGATCCGGGCCGCCGTGCGGATCGGGGCGGAGCCCTGCGGAAGGCGGCCGAATTTCTACGCCGTGGTGACGGCGGAGGGAACCCGCCGCCTGGAGGAGAACGCATGAGCGGGGCATTTCGCAAGGGCATCCGGCACGGCATTCCCATCGCCCTGGGCTATCTGAGCGTGTCCTTCACCTTCGGCATGAAGGCGGTGGGGGACGGGCTCAGCGTGATGCAGGCCGTGCTGATCTCCATGACCAACGTGACCAGCGCGGGCCAGTTTGCCGCCCTGCCGCTGATGCTGGCCAACGCCTCCATGGTGGAAATGGCCATGACCCAGCTGACCATCAACCTGCGCTACGCGCTGATGAGCCTGTCCCTGGGCCGGAAGCTGGATGATTCCATGGGCACGCCGCAGCGGCTGGCCTTTTCCTTCATGAACACGGATGAAATCTTTGCCGTGGCCTCGGCGCAGCCGGGCCGCGTGGGGAAGACCTATCTGTACGGGCTGATGCTGACGCCCTGGTTCGGCTGGGTGCTGGGCACGCTGCTGGGCGCGGCGGCGGGCACGCTGCTGCCGGCGTTTGTGCGCACGGCGCTGGGAATCGCGATCTACGGCATGTTCCTGGCGATCATTCTGCCGCCCTCCCGGAAGCAGACCTCCGTGCGCTTCGTGACGCTGACCGCGATTGCGCTGAGCCTCGCCTTCCGGTACATTCCGGGGCTGAACACGGTTTCGTCCGGCTTTTCCATCATCCTGTGCGCGGTGCTGGCGGCCTCCGCGGGGGCGCTGCGGTATCCGGCGGGAGAGGAGGCGGAGGCATGAACTGGGGAGTGTTTCTGCCATATCTGGCGGTGACGGCGCTGGTGACCTATCTGATCCGCATGCTGCCGCTGACGGTGTTCCGAAGGGAGATCCGGAGCCGGTTCGTGCGCTCCTTTCTGACCTATATTCCCTACGCGGTGCTGGGCGCGATGACCTTCCCGGATGTGCTGTATTCCACGGGGGATCTGCGGACGGCCGTGTGCGGCGTGGCGGTGGCGGTGGCGCTGGCCTGGCGGGGCAGGAGCCTGCTGACGGTGGCGGTGGCCGCCTGCTGCGCGGTGGCGCTGGCGCAGGGCGCGCTGCTGCTGATGTAAAACGAAAGACGAGGGCCCGGGGCCCGGAGGGAGGATGCCTGTGAATCTGGAGGAACGGCTGCAGGCCTGCATGGAGCAGGCGATTGGGCAGCAGGAGGCCGCAGGGCTGAGCCTGCTGGTGTGGCAGAACGGAAAGGAGCTGTGCTGCCTGCAGGCGGGCATGGCGGACCGGGAGGCGGGCCTTCCCGTGCGGCGGGACAGCATTTTCCGCCTCTACAGCCAGAGCAAGCCGGTCACGGCGGCGGCCGCGATGCTGCTGGTGGAACGCGGCGTGATTGACCTGATGGACGGCGTGGAGCGCTATCTGCCGGGCTTCCGGCATCCCCGCGCCTTCGCGGAGGACGGCACGGTCCGGGATCTGCCCCGGGCGCCGTGGATCAGCGAGCTGCTGAGCATGACCTCCGGCCTGTGCTACCCGGACGCGGATCCGGCGGGGCAGGCCGCGGCGCGGGTGTTCGAGGCCCAGGAGGCGGCTCAGGCCGCGGGCGCCGGGATGGACACCGTGACCTTCTGCAACCGGCTGGGCGAGCAGCCCCTGGCCTTCGCGCCCGGCTCCCACTGGCGCTACGGCACCAGCGCGGATGTGCTGGCGGCGGTGGTGGAGGTGGCCAGCGGAAAGCGCTTCGGTGACTTCCTCCGGGAGGAGCTGCTGGAGCCCCTGGGCATGCGGGATACGGCCTTCTGGGTGCCCGCGGAAAAGCGGGAGCGCTTCGTGACCGCCTACAGCCGCGGCGAGGAGGGGCTGAAGCCCTACGAGGTGCGTCATCTGGCGGTGGGCCGCTATGACGCGCCGCCGGCCTTCGAATCCGGCGGAGCGGGCCTGGTGTCCACGCTGGACGATTATATGGCCTTTGCCCAGATGCTGATGGCGGGCGGCGTCTACCGGGGGCGGAGAATTCTGTCCGAGGCGACGGTGCGCCATATGACCTCCCCCCAGCTGCCCGCGCACCTCCAGCGGGACATGTGGGACAACCTGGGCGGATACAGCTACGGCCATCTGATGCGGATGTGCGACGCGCCGGGCGCGGCGTGCCATCTGGCGGAGCGCGGCGAATACGGCTGGGACGGATGGCTGGGCACATATTTCATCAATCTGCCGGCCTCCGGCATTTCCTTCCTGATGTTCCAGAACACGAAGGACGCGGGCACCACGGCCGTGGTGCGGAAATGCAGGAATATTCTGGCGGCCCGGCCCGGCGCGGTCTGACCGGCGGTCGAGCGGACAGCACGAACGGACAGCGGCGGAAGGAATCGCCCCGAAAACAGCGAAGGAGAGTGTCGGATCATCATGCCCCTGAAGGATTACTGCTTTGACGGAACCAGAAAGCTCGAGCTCCGGGATATGCCTACGGGCGCCGGGGAGTACCGGGTCAGAAAGGGGGAGTATGTCGACGCCACGAACGCGAACATGCAGCGGGCGGCCGGACTGCAGGAAAAGCTGTATGCCTCCGGGGAGGAGGGGCTGATCTTCGCCCTTCAGGCCCGCGACGCCGCCGGCAAGGACAGCCTGATCAAGAAGGTCTTCGGCCGGCTGAACCCGGCGGGGCTGAAAATCACCGGCTTCGAAACGCCGGGCGAGACGGATCTGGCCCACGACTATCTGTGGCGCATCATGCAGGCCATGCCGGAGCGGGGAACCATCGGGGTCTTCAACCGCAGCCATTATGAGGACGTGCTGGTGGTGCGGGTGCATCAGCTGCAGAAGCAGTACCGGCTGGCGAAGCGCTGCCTGACGGACGACTTCTTCGAGCGCCGGTACGTGCAGCTGAACAACTGGGAAAGCTATCTGTGGGAAAACGGCTACCGGATGGTGAAGATCTTCCTGCATGTTTCCCGGGAGGAGCAGAAGCAGCGCTTCATGGACCGCATGGAGCTGAAGGAGAAGCACTGGAAGCTGTCCGTGGCGGACATGAAGGAGCGCGCCCTGTGGGAGGCCTATGACGAGGCCTTCGAGACGTGCATCAACGCGACCGCCACGAAGGTGGCGCCCTGGTACGTGCTGCCGGCGGACAACAAGTGGTACACCCGGTATCTGATGAGCGAGATCCTCGTGAAAACGCTGGAGGAGATGCATCCGCAGTTCCCGCCCCTCGACCCCGAGGAGGCGGCGAAAATCCCCGCGGCGATGCAGGAACTGGAGAGGGAAGCATGACACAGAAAATTTTCGGTCACCGTGGCGCCTCCGGACAGGCGCCGGAAAACACCCTGGAGGCCTTTGAGCTGGCGGCCCGGATGGGCGCCCACGGGGTGGAGCTGGATGTGCATCTGACCCGGGACGGAGCGCTGGTGGTGACCCATGACGAGCGCATCGAGCGGGTGTCCGACGGCGAGGGCTGGGTCCGGGACCAGACGCTGCGGGAGCTGAAGGCGCTGCGCTTCAACCGGACGCATCCCGAATACGCGGACGCGCGGATTCCCACGCTGGAGGAGGTTTTTCAGCTGCTTGACCCCACGGGGCTGGAGATCAACATCGAGCTGAAGAACAGCTGCGTGGACTATCCGGAGCTGGAGCGCCGGGTGGTGGAGCTGGCGGCGAAATGCTTTTCGCTGGACCGGATCATTTTCTCCTCCTTCAACCACTACAGCATGCAGCGGGTGAAGGCCCTGGACGCCGGGCTGACCTGCGGCCTGCTGTATGACGCGACGCTGGTGCGCCCCTGGGAGTACGCCCGGGCCCTGGGCATGGACGCGCTGCATCCCATGTTCACGGAGGTGCTGGTGCCCGGCGGGGAATGCGCCCAGGCCCACGCGGCCGGCATCCGCGTGAACACGTGGACCGTCAATGAGGAGGAGGATCTGCGCGCCGTGCTGAAGGAGGGCGCGGATATCGTGATCACTAATTTTCCGGACCGGGCGCTGCGGGTGCTCGCCGGGGATCCGGGATCCGGGAAGCCTGCCTGAGGATTCCGACATGTCTCTTTTTGGGCTTTTTGTCATTTCTTGTTCATTTTTACCTGCCTCCGGGCAGGTTTTTTTGTGCGGAAAACGGCCGGAGAACGCTGGCGCAACGGCTCCGGCGGGGTGCGCCGGGCGGGGCGGGGCGGAAAAAGGCAGTTGACAGAATAGAATGGCTGTGCTATAAAGTTATCGATTTCCTGTCGGATATAGTTCTGTTTTTTCTCAATTTCTCTATTTTTTTGCCTGCAATGGGGGCATTGCACTGAACCGGGCGTTTGGCCGCAGTGGCGGCTTAACAAAATATTATGAGGAGGAACTTGGTATGAAAAAGATCCTGGCAATCCTTCTGGCAGCCATGATGCTGCTGGGCACGGTAGCAGCGTTCGCGGAAGCGACCGACCTGCCCCGTGAAGAAACCCTGTATTTCGGTGGTCAGCAGTGGGATCCCATCGTGGGATACAACCCGCTGGGCGACAATATGAACAACGGCCTGATCCTGTCCCCGGCGCCCCGCGGCAGCCGGACGGTCATGTTCGAGACGCTGTATATGTACAACGGCCTGGACGGCAAGCTCTATCCCCTGCTGGCGGATGGAGACTATGTCTGGAATGACGACCTGACCGAGCTGACCCTCAAGATCAAGCCCGCCGCCAAGTGGTCCGACGGCACCCCCGTGACCGCGGACGACGTGGTTGCCACCTGGGACGTGAGCGTGAAGATCCAGAACGGCACCTACACCGGCTATGCTCCCTACATCGAGGGCATTGAGAATGTGGACGGCAACGTCGTGATCAAGGCCAAGAAGAACGAGGAAGGCAAGCCCGCGAACCCCCTGCAGGTGCTGAACTTCCTGAGCGGCGTCTACATGGTGCAGAAGAACTGGGCGGAAGCGCTGTGCGCGGCTCACAACGATGATGCCACCGCCATCCGCACCGATCCGACTCCGGACGTTGTGTATTCCGGCCCCTACGGCCCCTACTTCGCCAATGACCAGCTGGTTGCGTTCGTCCGCAACGACAACTACTGGGGACAGGATGAATCCATGTGGGGCAAGCTGCCCGCTCCGAAGTACCTGGCTCACACCATCTACAAGGACAACGACGCGACGCTGGTTGCCTTCACGGCCGGCCAGATCGACGTGAACCAGCAGTTCATCGCCAACGTGCAGAAGCTGTGGGAAGAGCAGGGACTGCCGATCGCGACCTACAGCGACGAAGCGCCCTACGGCATCTGCGCCACCATGCCCACCGCCTGGTACAACATGGATGTGCCGGTGATGCAGGTCAAGGAGCTGCGCAAGGCCATCGCCATGGCTGTTGACTATGACAACATCATCGAGAACGCCATGACCAACCAGAGCCCCTCCTTCGCGGATGTGCCGCGTTCCGTCATGAACCCCACCGACGGTGAGCAGGCCATGTATGATCACGACGCTGTGAAGGATCTGCAGTGGGTCGGCAAGGACATCGAAGGCGCGAAGGCCCTGCTGGACGAGGCGGGCATCGTGGACAGCGATGGAGACGGCTGGCGTGAGTACAACGGCGAGAAGATCAGCCTGAAGGCCTGCTGCCCCGACGGCTGGACCGACTGGCAGGCGGCCATGAACATGGTGGCTGAGGCCGGCAAGGCGATCGGCGTTGAAATCATCGCGACCTTCCCCACCTGGGATCAGTATCAGACCGTGTTCACCAAGGGTTCCCAGACCGAGTATGAAATCTTCATGTGGAGCCCCGCCGGCGCCGAACCCGCCGCTCCGTGGAGCCGCGTCCGCGCCCTCATGAGCTCTGAGTTCATCGGCGTTGACAACAACTGGTCCGGCAACTTCGGCCACTACAAGAACGACCGGATCGACGAGATCATCAAGCAGATCCCGCTGACCACGGACGAAGCCGAACTGAAGGCCCTGTACACCGAAGCGACCCAGATCTATCTGGACGAAGTTCCCAGCTTCTCCCTCATGTATCGTCCTGAAGTGTTCCATGCCGTGAATGAGACTGTGTGGACCGGCTATCCTGAGAAGGATGACGGCAACAACATTCCGCCTATGGACTGCACGGATGGCTATGGCATTGCTGCTCTGTACAACCTGGAGCTTGTGAAGTAATCCAAAGCAAAATCGGCGGCCATGATCTGCCCGGGGCGGGTCATGGCCGCCTTTTCAATCGAGGAGGCAGAAAGCAATGACGAAGGGCATGCGAAAATACTTCAAAAAGAAGATTTTCTGGTTTATCATCACCTTCATTGCCGCGGTTGTGCTGAATTTCATTCTGCCGCGGCTGATGCCAGGCGATCCTGTGAACTCCATCGTCGGGAAAAACATCAGTCCCGGGGCGACGCAGGAGCAGGTACAGGAACAGATCGTTTATTACAAGCATCAGTTCGGACTGGATAAGAGCATCTTCGGCCAGTTCTGGGATTTTGTCAAAAACGCCTTTAACGGCACCTTCGGCGTGAGCTACAGCCAGTATCCCCGGATGGTGTCCGACATCATCGGATCCGGCATCTGGTGGACGGTGGCGCTGCAGCTGCCCGCGATTCTGGTGGGCTGGCTGCTGGGCAACCTGCTGGGCGCCATCGCGGCCTACAAGAGAAGCGTCTATGACAAGGTGCTGATGCCCCTGACCCTTTTCTTCAGCGCGATTCCGGCCTTCGGCGCGGCAGTCATCCTGCTGGTGGTCTTCGCGGTCACCCTCGGCTGGGCTCCGGTCAACGGCGCGTTTGATCCGGGCATGATTCCCAGCTTCAGCTGGAAGTTCATCTCTTCCGTGATTTCCCATTATCAGCTGCCGTTCTGGTCCATCGTGCTGATTTCCATCGGCGGCCAGGCGGTGGGCATGCGCTCCATGTCCATTTACGAGCTGAACGCTGACTATGTCAAATATGCCCGGTTCCTGGGCATCAAGGATAAAAAGATCGTCCGGTACGTCTTCCGGAACGCCATGCTGCCGCAGGTGACCGGCCTGGCCATGTCCATCGGTTCCATGGTCGGCGGCGCGCTGGTGGCGGAAACCATTTTCAGCTATCCCGGACTGGGTATGTCCATGTACGCCGCAATCAACTCATCGGACTATCCGGTGATTTCGGCCTGCACGCTGATCATCACGATCATGGTGCTGATTGCGAGCTTCCTGCTGGATATTATCTACGCGTTCATTGACCCGCGGGTCAAGGCCGCGCAGTTTGATTAATGGGAGGTGGATGAGCGATGAAACATACGTTGAAAAATGTTTTCCATTCTCCCCGTTTTCTGGTCGGCTTCATCATCTTCATGACCATTCTGCTGACCGTGCTGATCTATCCCTATTTCGTGCACCGGGATCCGCTGCAGGGCCTGGGCAAGGGCTTCCTGGAGCCGGGCACCTATGTTTCCGTGTACGATACCAACAACACCGGCACCTACCGCGTGGAGCTGCCGGAGGCGGCGGCCAACCGGCTGGAGGCTACGCTGCCCACCAAGGACCGGCAGATGATGCTGGACTTCCTGAAGGCCAAGGGCGTGGACGTGACCGGGCTGGACACCTCCAACGACCGGTTCGAGGACCTGATCGCGGCCTGGAAGGCCAACTATGACGAGGCGGACGCCAAGAAGAACAAGTATGAGGGCTTCGCGACCCAGGCCCAGCGCAACGCGCTGAAGCGGCTGGACAAGAGCCTGAACGCCGGGAACTCCGTGGCCATGAGCGTGGTCCGGGGCGAGGGAGACAACGCATCCACTTCCCCCATCGCCGAAAACGACTATGTCAAGGTGGACGAGGTGGCCAACTCCATCACGCTGCCGCTGGGCACGGACAACTTCGGCCGGGATACGCTGACGGAGCTGGTCAAGGCCACGGGCATTTCCCTGCTGGTGGGCCTGCTGGCGGGCTCCATCGCCACGCTGCTGGGCCTGCTGGTCGGCTTGCTGGCGGGCTATGTGGGCGGCGTGCTGGATGACATCCTGATGTTTATCGCCAACATCTTCACGGTCATTCCCGGCTTCGTGCTGCTGATTCTGATCTACTCGGCGCTGGGGGCGGAGTCCCGCAGCATTACCACCTGCGCGATCATCATCGGCATTACCAGCTGGGTCTGGACCGCGCGTTCGGTCCGCTCCCAGGTCATTTCCCTGCGGAACCGGGATCACGTGAACCTCTCCAAGCTGAGCGGCCACAGCCTGTTCCGGATCGTGACGACGGACATCCTGCCCTACATCGCCTCCTATGTGGTGATGGCCTTCATTCTGCAGGTTTCCAGCGGCATCCTGGCGGAGGCGCAGCTGTCCATGCTGGGCCTCGGACCGAACCCGAACGAGCTGCCGACCCTGGGCCTGATGATGAACTGGGCCAAGCTCTTCGGCGCGTACACCTCCAGCAACGCCTGGTGGGCGTATTTCCCGGTGATTCTGGTCATCGCCCTGATTTCCTTCTCCCTGAACCTGATGAACACCGGTCTGGATCAGGTCTTCAACCCGACGCTGCGTGATTAAGGAGGACAAGCAGAATGGCAAAGAAAATTCTTGAGGTCCATGAGCTGACCACCAAATACATCACACGTCAGGGTGAGGACGTGTATTCCGTGGATCATGTTTCCCTGGACATTGAAGAGGGCAAGAGCCTGGGCATCGCCGGCGAGTCCGGCTGCGGCAAATCCACCCTGGCCCTGAGCCTGATGGGCTACTACTTCCCCCCGCTGCACTACACCAGCGGTGAGATTATCATCGACGGACAGAACATTTCCGGCATGGATCCGGACCTGGTTCGCAAGACCGTGCTGGGCACGGAGATTGCCTACATTCCCCAGGCGGCCATGAACGCCATGAACCCCACCCGGAAGGTGGGCAAGTTCATCGAGGACGTGATCCGGGCGCATGAGCTGCCGATGGACAAAAAGCAGATCCGGGAGATGGCCGAGCAGCGCTTCGCCCGGCTGGGCCTGCCGGTGGACGCGCTGGACAAGCACAGCGTCGAGCTCTCCGGCGGCATGCGGCAGCGCGTGGTCATCGCGATTTCCACGATCCTGAGCCCCAAGGTGCTGATCGCGGACGAGCCCTCTTCCGCCCTGGACGTGACGAGCCAGAAGATGGTCATCAAGATGATGAAGGACATGCTGGCCAACGGCCTGGTCAAGAGCATGATCTTCATCACCCATGAGCTGCCCCTGCTGTACAACGTGACGGACGACATCATGGTCATGTACGCGGGCCAGATTGTGGAGCGCGGCAGCGCGAAGGAAATGGTCTTTGATCCCATTCATCCCTACAGCCGCGGCCTGATGCGCTCCATCCTGGTGCCGGAGGAGGGCACCCGGGATGTGAAGCTGACCGCCATTCCGGGAACCCCGCCGAACCTGAAGCATCCTCCGGCAGGCTGCCGCTTCGCGGACCGCTGCCGGTACGCGACGCCGAGCTGCAGGGTGGTGTCCCCGCCGCTGCTGGATATCGGAGACGGCAGAAGCTATCGCTGCAGCATGACCACGGAACAGCTGAAGGAGGTGTATGACCGTGAAGACGGCTGAAAACGGGACGGTCCT
>CAMNCR010000184.1 GCA_946534455.1 uncultured Clostridia bacterium
TGCGGGGAGCTGTCCGTGGGCGGACAGACCGGCTATCTGGCCCGGGAAACGGAGGCGGCCGGGGAAAGGCTGTCCCTGTATCTGGCGTCCCCTTACCCGGAGGCCTGCATCGAGGTGCGGGTCAGCTACGCGCAGCCGGAGGACGGGGAAGCGATGATGGCGCTGGTGGGCGCCGCCGCGGAAAAGGTGGTACCCGGAAAGCAGCTGTCGCCCCTGGCGGCGGATTTCAAGCTGAACTTCCTGGACGACAGCCGCTGGACCTACCTGTGGAACGGCCTGCTGGTGACGCTGGAAATCACGCTGGCGGCGGTGCTGCTGGGCATCGTGATCGGCGTGGTGGTGGCCACGGTCCGCTCCACCTGGGATCAGAACAGTGAAAACATGCACCGCGGGCCCGGCAAGGCGGTGCTGCGGTTCCTGAACGGTTTATGCAGGGTTTATCTCACCGTCATTCGCGGAACGCCCGTGGTCATTCAGCTGATGATCATGTACTACATCATCTTTTCCACCTCGCGCAACGGGGTGCTGATCGCCATGCTGGCCTTCGGCATCAACTCCGGTGCCTATGTGGCGGAAATCATCCGCGGCGGCATCATGAGCATTGACCGGGGTCAGCTGGAGGCGGGGCGCAGCCTGGGCTTCAATTATGTGCAGACGATGCGGTATGTGATCATTCCGCAGGCAATGAAGAACGTGCTTCCGGCGCTGGCCAATGAATTCATCGTGCTGCTGAAGGAAACCTCGGTTTCCGGCTATGTGGCGGTGAAGGATCTGACCAAGGGGGGCGACATTATCCGCGGGGTGACCTATTCCGCGTTCATGCCCCTGCTGGCGGTGGCGGCCATCTATCTGGTGATGGTCATGTTCTTCACCTATCTGGTGGGCCGGCTGGAAAGGAGGCTGCGGAGCAGTGACCACTGAGTGCGTGATTTCGGTCCGGAATCTGGAGAAGCATTTTAACGGCGGGGAGCTGAAGGCCCTGCGGGGCGTCAGCACGGATGTGCACCGCGGCGAGGTGCTGGTGGTGATCGGACCCTCCGGCAGCGGAAAGAGCACCTTCCTGCGGTGCCTGAACCTGCTGGAAATGCCGACCGCGGGAACCGTGACCTTTGAGGGCGTGAACATCACGGATCCGAAGGTGAACATCAATGTGCACCGGCAGAAGATGGGCATGGTGTTCCAGCATTTTAACCTCTTTCCCCATATGACGGTGCTGAAAAACATGACCATCGCGCCCATGAAGCTGCTGAAGATGGAACGGGAGCAGGCGGAGCAGGAGGCCATGCGCCTGCTGGAGCGGGTCAACCTGGCGGAGCGCGCAGGCGCCTATCCCAGCCAGCTGTCCGGCGGGCAGAAGCAGCGGATCGCCATCGTGCGGGCGCTGTGCATGAAGCCCCAGGTGATGCTCTTTGACGAGCCGACCTCCGCGCTGGATCCGGAGATGGTGGGCGAGGTGCTGGACGTCATGAAGGAGCTGGCCCGCACGGGCATGACCATGGTCTGCGTGACGCATGAGATGGGATTCGCCCGGGAGGTGGCGGATCGGGTCATCTTCATGGATGAGGGCAGAATCGTGGAGGAGGGAACTCCGGCGGATATCTTCTCCGCACCGAAGGAGCAGCGGACCCGGGACTTCCTGAACAAGGTGCTGTAAACGGGAAAAAGCGGACGGCGCAGGCGGCGGGCCTTCGCCGTCTTTTTCATGCCAATCTGTCCCTTGCACGGGAGGGGCAAATCGGGTATACTTTTTTTCAGGTCTGAATGAAATCCGGAAGACAGACAATAACAGCATACGCGGAAAGGATCAGCACATGGACAAATGGGATGAGCGCTTCATGAAAATGACCTGGACCATTGCGGAATGGTCCAGCTGCTTCCGAGCGGGGCGGAGCATCGGGTGCGTAATCGTTAAGGATAAGCGCATCATGACGACGGGATACAACGGGGCGCCCGCGGGCATCCGGACCTGCCGGGACAGGGGAGAGTGCCTGCGGGACAAGCTCGGCATTCCCAGCGGAACGCGGATGGAAACCTGCTATGCCGTGCATGCCGAGCAGAATGCCATCGTGCAGGCCGCCAAGCTGGGCATTTCCATCGACGGGGCGACGCTGTACTGCACCCATCAGCCCTGCTCCATGTGCTGCAAGATGATTATCAACAGCGGCATCCGCAGGGTGGTTTATCAGGAGGGATATCCGGATCCCTTTACCCTGGAGCTGTTTGCCGAGGCGGGCGTGACGCTGGAACGCTACGAGGGGCAGTGAGGAGGAAGCATGCGATACCATATCGATACCATTCCGGTCTGGGACGCGGCCCGGGAGGACAGCGAATGCCTGCTGTGCGCGCTGGAACGCAGGACGGAGGAGGGCGAGGCGGAGCGCTATCTGGGCGCTTCGGTGATGGAGCCGGATGTGCGCATCCGGGTCAATGAGAAGGGCTTCTGCAAACGGCACCACGGCATGCTTTTCGGCATGAGCAACCGGCTGGGGCACGCGCTGATGCTGGAAAGCCACACCATCGAAACCCGGCAGCGGATGGAAGCCATCGGAAAGAAGCTGCAGGCGGCGGGGCGCTCTCTGCAGGAATCCGGTCTGGGAGACCGGCTCAACGGCAAGGTCCGGAACGCCACGGCCGAGGTGCTCCGGCAGGCGGCGGAAATCCGGGAGATGGCCGGCAGCTGCGTGATGTGCGAAACCATTGAGGAAAACATGCGGCGGTATCTGCACACCTTCTTTCATCTGTATCAGCATGACAGCGATTTCCAGCGCAGATTTCACGAGAGCAAGGGACTGTGCCTGCCGCATCTGGGACAGCTGCTGGAGGTGGGCGCGGAGGAGCTGGGGCCCCGGGAGCTGGGCGCCTTCGCGGTGAAGGCGGCGGAGCTGGAGCAGCGGAACCTGGACCGGATCCAGGAGGATATCAGCTGGTTCATCAAGAAGTTTGACTACCGCTTTGAAAAGGAAGACTGGAAAAACAGCCGGGACGCGGTGGAAAGAACCGCCAACAAGATGCGGGGCTACTGCTGCGGATAAGAGGCGGGGATGCCGGTGCTGACGCAAACCGATCATGAAAAAGGGGAGAGAGAAGATGACGATTCGCGAGGTGGCGCAGATTCTGGACGGAACGGTGCTGGTGGGTGCGGACCGGCTGGATACGCCGGTGGACACGGCGTGCGGGTCAGACCTGATGAGTGACGTGCTGGCCTTTGTGAAGGACAAGACCGTGCTGATCACCGGACTGATCAATCCGCATGTGGTGCGGACCAGCGAGATGCTGGACATTACCTGCATCGTTTTTTCCCGGGGCAAGAAGCCCAGCGAGGAAATCCTGGAGATGGCGGACGAGATCGGCATCACGGTGCTGTCCTCTCCGCTGACGACCTACACGGCCTGCGGCGAGCTTTACGTACATGGCCTGCCGGGCACCAAGCCGAAGAAAAAGGAAGGGACGTGAGGACATGGCGGTTCTGCTGGAAAAGAGTTTTCCCGTGGAGGCGGGAGCCTACACGACCGCCGGCGAGGCGTCCACGACCATCAAGCGGACGCTCAAGCAGCTGGGCATCAGCGCGGAGGTGCTGCGGCACGTCAGCGTGGCCTGCTACGAGGTGGAGCTCAACCTGGTGATTCATTCCCTGGGCGGGACGCTGACGCTGCTGGTGGACCCGGAGAAGGTGACCCTGATCTCCAGGGACGTGGGACCCGGCATCCCGGACATTGACAAGGCGATGACGGAGGGCTTCTCCACGGCCAATGAGGAGGCGCGCACCCTGGGCTTTGGCGCGGGCATGGGATTGCCCAACATGAAGCGAAACGCGACGGAGTTTGACATTCAGAGCGAGGTGGGCGTGGGAACCACGATCACCATGAGCTTCGCGCTGCAGTGATACCGGGGGTGAGAGGAGTGCCTCAGAAAAGATTTCATTCCGTGCGTCTGGAAAGCGACAAGTGCCGCGGCTGCACCAACTGCCTGAAGCGCTGCCCGACGGAGGCGATCCGGGTTCGGGGCGGCAGGGCGCACATCATTGACGAACGCTGCATTGACTGCGGAGAGTGCATCCGGGTCTGCGGATATCACGCGAAGGTCGCGGTCACCGATCCGCTGAGCGCCATCAGCGGCTTCAAGTATAAGATCGCGCTGCCCGCGCCGAGCCTCTACGGGCAGTTCCACGACCTGCGGAGCATCAGCCAGGTGCTCAACGGGCTCAAGCAGATGGGGTTTGACGATGCCTTTGAGGTGGCCCGGGGGGCGGATGTGGTGAGCCGGGCCATTCGGGAGAGGCTGAAGAATCCGGACCTTCCCAGGCCCGTGATTTCCAGCGCCTGTCCCGCGATTGTCCGGCTGATTCAGGTCCGCTTTCCCGACCTGCTGGATCATATCGTGGATGTGCGCCAGCCCATGGAGGTGGCGGCCATGATTGCCAAGCGGGAGTTTGCCCGCAGGCATGGGGTGAATGAGAAGGACATCGGCTGCTTCTTCATCTCTCCCTGCCCGGCCAAGGTGACGGCGATCCGCAATCCCATCGGACACGCGACCAGCGCGGTGGACGGCGCCATTTCGGTGCTGGAGATCTACGGCCTTCTGAGCAGCCAGATCCGGAACGCGCCCATCGATATCTCCATCGAAACGGCATCGGATCTGGGGGTCGGCTGGGCCCGGAGCGGCGGGGAGAGCGACGCGGTGAGCCCGGAGAATTCCATGAGCGTGGACGGCATCGAAAACTGCATCCGGGTGCTGGAGGAGATTGAGGATAACCGGCTCCGGGGACTGGAGTTCTTCGAGGGCGCCGCCTGCACCGGGGGCTGCGTCGGCGGGCCGCTGAACTTCGAAAACAATTATGTGGCCAGGAGCAGCATCCGGCGCCTGTCCAGCCGGGATCCGGATCCGGATCTGCATGTGGACAGCGGGATGATGACCAAATATTCCCTGTACAACAATGAAAGCATCAAGCCAAACATGGCCATGAAGCTGGACGATGACCTGCTGGAGGCCATGCGCAAGATGGATCAGATCGAAAAGCTGGTCAGCGAGCTGCCGGGCTACGACTGCGGCAGCTGCGGAAGCCCGACCTGCCGGACCTTCGCGGAGGATATCGTGCAGGGTGTGGCGACCAAGATGGACTGCATTCACAAAATGAAGGAACAGCTGCGGGTCATGGCACAGCAGATGGTGAACCTGGCCCAGACGAGCAGAGAATAAGGAGCGTGGAGACAATGACGGTCAAGGAACTGACGGAGCTCATCGGCGCGGAGGACATGACGCCGGAGGCGGACGGCAACACGGAGGTGACCTGCGGATACACCTGCGATCTGCTGAGCTGGGTCATGGCGCACGGCGCCGCGGGGATGGCCTGGATCACGGTGCAGACGCACATGAATGTCATCGCGGTGGCAAGCCTGATGGAAATGGCGGTGGTCATTATTCCGGAGGGGATCCAGATGGAGGAGCCCAGCCTTGAAAAGGCCCGGGAGGAGGGCATTCACGTGCTGCAGAGCGAAAAAACGGCCTTCGAAATCTGCGCGATTCTATCCAGAAACGGGCTGGCGGGCAAATAATCCGGAAAGGGAAAAGCGATGTTTGTGGATCTGCATATGCACAGCTGCCTGAGCCCCTGCGCGGATGACGACATGACGCCGGCCAACATCTGCGGCATGGCCTATCTGAAGGGGCTGCAGGCGATCGCGGTCACGGATCACAATACGGCGCGAAATCTGCCCTTTGTGAAGGAAGCGGCGGACCATTACGGACTGATCCTGCTGCCCGGAATGGAAATCACCACCCGGGAGGAGGTTCACCTGCTGGGGTATTTCCGGGAGGTGGAGACGGCGGTGGAGGTCGGGGAAATCTTTACGGAGCACCTGCCGAAGATGAAGAACCGGCCGGACTATTTCGGAAACCAGTACGTGATGAACACGGATGACGAAATCGTGGCGGTGGAGGATCGGCTGCTGATCGGCTCCACGGATCTGGATCTGGCGGAGTGCACCCGGATCATCCGGGAGCACGGCGGAGCCGCCGTGCCGGCCCACATCAACCGCGGACATGGGCTGCTGATCAATCTGGGCCTGTTTCCGGAGGAGCCCTGCTTCCCGGTGGTGGAGGTTCGGCCGGAGCTCCCGGTGAACGAAAAGCTGATTGCCGGAAAGCGGCGCCTGTGGTCCTCCGATGCCCATCACCTGGGAGACCTGCTGGAGGCGGTCAACGACATGCCGACGCCCCGCTTTTCGCTGGGCGGACTCTTCGAGGCGGTGGCCGGGCTGGACCGGATGCCGGAGAGGGCGTGAGCGCTTGCCGGGCAAGGGCTCTGTTAGTTGCAACTAACCCCAAAAAGTTGGAAAAAACCGTCTGAAAACGCTTTTCAGAAGGAAAAAACTGTGGTAGTATAACTTGATGCGACATGTCCGTTGGAAGATGCCGCACCGCGGTATGTTTCCGTATCAATTTCAGATTCCATATAAGGAGGGTCGGTATTCTATGCCTGACAACAAGGAAAAGTATGCTCAGCTGCAGGAAGCCATTGCAAAGCACAAGGGCGAGCGCGGCGCGGTGATGCCTGTGCTGCAGGAGGCGATGAACATCTTCGGCTATGTGCCCCAGGATGTTCAGGAGATGATTGCCGACGGGCTGGGTACGACCCTGTCCGAGGTTTACGGCGTCTCTACCTTCTACTCTCAGTTCTCCCTGGAGCCCAAGGGTGAGCACGTCATCGGCGTGTGCCTGGGCACCGCCTGCTACGTGAAGGGCAGCCAGAAGATTCTGGACAAGCTGTGCGAGGAGCTCAAAATTGAACCCGGCAGGACCACCGCGGACGGGAAGTTCTCCCTCAACGCGACCCGCTGCCTGGGCGCCTGCGGCCTCGCGCCGGTCATGATGATCGGGGAAGAGGTTTACGGCCGGCTGACGCCGGATCAGGTGCCTGCGATTCTGGACAAGTATCGCGCGTAAGACATAAGGAGGAATGGCAGCGTGCGTGATCTCAGCCTGCATCTGCTGGATCTGGCACAGAACAGCATCACCGCCGGCGCTTCTCTGGTCACCATCCGTATGGAGCTGGACGATCAGGGTCTGCTGACGATGACGCTGAAGGATGACGGGAAGGGAATGAGCCCCGAGCTGCTGGCCCGGGTGACCAGCCCCTTCGCCACCACGCGGACCACGCGGAAGGTGGGCCTCGGCATCCCCCTGATGAAGGAGAACGCAGAGAAGGCCGGCGGTTCCTTTTCCCTGGAGAGCGAAGAGGGCAGGGGAACCACGCTGACGGCCAGCATGGACACGCATCATATCGACTGTCTCCCGATGGGGGATCTGTCGGGCACGCTGCTGAGCCTGATGCTGACCAACCCGCTGCGGCCGGACTTCCTTTTCGAAGGGAGGACGCCCCTGGGCGAGGCCTCCTTTGATACCCGGGAGGTCCGGGCGGCCCTGGGAAGCGATATCCCGCTCAACGAGCCTGCGGTGGCCGAATGGCTGAAGCAGGCGCTGGAAGAAGAAATCAATCCGATTTTTGGAGGTGCGTAAAATCATGAAGAGTTTGGCGGATCTGCAAGCCATTCGCGCGAAGACGCTGGAAAACATCAATATGCGCAAGGACGACAACGCCGCGCGCGTGGTCATCGGCATGGCGACCTGCGGCATTGCCGCCGGAGCGCGTCCGGTGATGCTGGCGTTCATGGAGGAAATCAAGAAGCGGAATCTGCAGCATGTGACCGTGAGCCAGACCGGCTGCATCGGTATGTGCCGGTATGAGCCCATGCTGGACGTGATCCTTCCCGGCCAGGAGAAGGTGACCTACATCCACGTGAAGCCGGAAATGGTGCCGCGGATCGTTTCTGAACACATTGTGAATGGTCATCCGGTGGAGGAATACACCATCGGCGCTGCCAAGGACTAAGCGACTACAAACGAATCTTTGGAGGAGGGAAACCCAATGGAACTTTATCGTTCGCATGTGCTGGTCTGCGGGGGCACCGGATGTTCGTCTTCCGGCAGCGCGAAGCTGATTGAGCGCTTCGAGGAGCAGCTGCAGGAAAAGGGACTGGACAAGGAAGTCAAGGTGGTTCGGACGGGCTGCTTCGGTCTGTGCGAGGCGGGCCCGGTGGTCATCGTTTATCCGGAAGGCACATTCTACAGCCGCGTCAAGGTGGAGGATGTGGACGAGATCGTCAGCGAGCATCTGCTCAAGGGCCGCAAGGTCCAGCATCTGGTCTATGTGGATCACAAGACCCATGAGAGCAGCGTGCAGAAGAGCCTGAACGAGATCGGCTTCTACAAGCAGCAGCATCGTGTCGCGCTTCGCAACTGCGGCGTGATCGACCCGGAGAACATTGACGAGTACATCGCCTTTGACGGATATCAGGCGCTGGCCAAGGCGTTGACCGAGATGACGCCTGAGCAGGTGATTCAGGAGGTGCTGGATTCCGGCCTGCGGGGCCGCGGCGGCGCTGGCTTCCCGACCGGAAAGAAGTGGCAGTTTGCCCGCGCCAGCAAGGCGGAGCACAAGTACTTCGTGTGTAACGCGGACGAGGGCGACCCCGGCGCGTTCATGGACCGCTCCCTGCTGGAGGGCGATCCCCATGCGATTATCGAAGCCATGGCCATCGGCGGCTACGCCATCGGCGCGGACGAGGGCTGGGTCTACGTGCGTGCGGAGTATCCCATCGCGGTGAAGCGCCTGCAGAAGGCCATCGACCAGGCCCGTGAATACGGCCTGCTGGGCGAGCATATTTTCGGGACGGACTTCAATTTCGATATCCACATCCGCCTGGGCGCCGGCGCCTTCGTGTGCGGCGAGGAAACGGCCCTGATGGCCTCCATCGAGGGCAAGCGCGGTGAACCCCGGCCGAAGCCCCCGTTCCCGGCGGTGAAGGGTCTGTTCGAGAGCCCCACCAACATCAACAACGTGGAAACCCTGGGCAATATCGCGCAGATCATTCTGAAGGGCGCGGACTGGTTCAAGTCCATCGGCACGCCCGCCTCCACGGGCACCAAGGTGTTCGCGCTGGGCGGCAAGATCAACAATACCGGTCTGGTGGAAATCCCCATGGGCACCCCCCTGCGGACCATCATCGAGGACATCGGCGGCGGCATCCCGAACGGCAAGAAGTTCAAGGCGGTGCAGACCGGCGGTCCCTCCGGCGGATGTATTCCCGCGAGCCTGCTGGACATCCCCGTCGAATATGACACGCTGACCTCCGTGGGCGCCATGATGGGCTCCGGCGGTATGATCGTCATGGACGAGGACAACTGCATGGTCGATATCGCCCGGTTCTTCCTGGACTTCACGGTGGACGAGAGCTGCGGCAAGTGCACGCCCTGCCGTGTCGGTACCCGGAGAATGCTGGAGATCCTGCAGCGGATCACCGAGGGCAAGGGTGAGGAAGGCGACATCGAAAAGCTGCAGACCCTGGCGGAGAACATCAAGAACAGCGCGCTGTGCGGTCTGGGCCAGACGGCTCCGAACCCCGTGCTGAGCACGATCAAGTTCTTCCGGGATGAGTATGAGGCCCACATCCGCGAGAAGCGGTGCCCTGCCCATCACTGCCAGGCCCTGCTGAGCTACACCATCACCGACAAGTGCAAGGGCTGCACGGCCTGCGCGCGGAAGTGCCCGGTGAACTGCATCAGCGGCGAAGTGAAGAAGCAGCACGTGATCGATCAGAGCAAGTGCATCAAGTGCGGAACCTGTATGGCAACCTGCAAGTTCGGCGCTATCATTAAGAACTAATCGCGCGAGGAGGAACAACACCTATGGAAAATCTCGTGAAGCTTACGATTGACGGCATCAGTGTTGAAGTTCCTGCCGGCACGACGGTTCTGGAAGCGGCCAAAAAGGCCGGCATCAACATTCCCACACTGTGCTATCTGAAGGATATCAACCAGATCGGCGCCTGCCGGATGTGTATTGTGGACACCGGCGCGCGGGCGTTCGGCGCCGCGTGCGTTCTGCCCGTGTCCAACGGCATGAACGTGAAGACCAATACGCCCAAGCTGCGGGAAGCGCGCCGCGTGAACCTGGAGCTGCTGCTGAGCAACCATGACAAGAAGTGCCTGGACTGCGTGCGCAACCAGACCTGCGAGCTGCAGCAGATGTGCAATGACCTGGGCGTGGACGATGTGGACCGCTTCAAGGGCAGCATGAATACCTACGATGTGGACGAGCTGAGCCCCTCCATCGTGCGGAACAACAACAAGTGCATCCTGTGCCGCCGCTGCGTCGCCGCCTGCAACAACACGCAGGCCGTGGGCGTGATCGGACCGGTCGGCCGCGGCTTCAAGACCCAGATCCGGAGCCCCTGGGGCCAGAGCCTGAACGACGTGGCCTGCATCAACTGCGGACAGTGCATCGCTGCGTGCCCCACCGGCGCGCTGCATGAAAAGGATTCCACCAAAAAGGTGTGGGATCTGCTGAACGACGAGACCAAGCATGTGGTGGTGCAGCCCGCCCCCGCCGTGCGCGCCGCGCTGGGCGAGGAATTCGGCATGCCCATGGGCACCCCGGTGACCGGCAAGCTGGCGGCCGCGCTGCGCCGTCTGGGCTTTGAGAAGGTCTTCGACACCGACTGGGGCGCGGACCTGACGATCATGGAAGAGGGAACCGAGTTCATCGGACGGCTGCAGAACGGCGGCACCCTGCCGATGATCACCAGCTGCTCTCCCGGATGGATCAAGTTCTGCGAAACCTATTATCCGGATTTCATCCCGAACCTGTCCAGCTGCAAGAGCCCCCACGAGATGGAAGGCGCGATGATCAAGAGCTACTGGGCGGAGAAGGAAGGCATCGATCCCAAGGACATCCGCGTGGTTTCCGTGATGCCCTGCACGGCGAAGAAGTTCGAAGCGCAGCGGCCTGAGCTGAGCCACAACGGCCTGCAGGATGTGGATGAGGTCATCACCACCCGCGAGCTGGCCCGGATGATCAAGGAAGCGGGCATCGACTTCGTGAACCTGCCGGACGAGGACTTTGATCCTGTGCTGGGCGAAAGCACTGGCGCGGGCGTGATCTTCGGCGCCACCGGCGGCGTGATGGAGGCTGCGCTGCGCACCGTGTACGAAAAGGTGACCGGCGCGACCCTGGACAAGGTGGACTTCACCGCGGTGCGCGGCACCGAGGGCGTGAAGGAAGCCAGCGTGCAGGTGGGCGACCTGACGGTGAACGTCGCCGTGGCCCATGGCACCGCCAACGCGGCGAAGCTGCTGGACAGCGTTCGCAGTGGAGAAAAGACCTACCATTTCATCGAGGTCATGGGCTGCCCCGGCGGCTGCGTGACGGGCGGCGGACAGCCGATCGTTTCCGCGCAGAAGCGGATGGAATGCGATCCCAAGGCCCTGCGTGCCGCGGCGCTGTATCAGGAAGATCAGAACAAGCCGCTGCGCAAGAGCCATGAGAATCCCTCCATTCAGGCCCTGTATGACAACTATCTGGGCGAGCCCAACAGCCATCTGGCGCATGAGCTGCTGCATACCACCTATGCGGCTCGGCCCAAGTACAAGAACTGATCCCATCAGACGGGGAAGCTTCTCTTCCCGGAATCACGGCATAGCCGCCCAGCGGCTATGCCGTTTTCCTTGTGCGCCCGGAGGCGCACGCATTCCGGAAGCGCTGTTTCCCGTTCATATTCGCATATCCGGGTTCGGTTTACATATAGCAGAAATCTGGCTTTTCTGCTATGATGGTGCCGGTGCATTTTTCATCGTTTTTCGGAAGGAGCGCAGTTGCCATGAGCATTGCCTATAACGCGGAAACCCGTATTTTTTCTCTGGAAACAGCCCATCAGCTCTATCAGATGCAGGTGGCCGAGGGCGGCGTCCTGCTTCATCTCTATTACGGCGAAAAAACCGGGGGAGACATGTCCTATCTCGTTCGCCTGGCCGGCAGGGGCTTCTCCGGCAATCCTTATGAGCAGCGGATGAACCGCGGATTCTCCCTGGACACCCTGCCGCAGGAATACGCCTCCTCCGGCGTGGGCGATTATCGGGCGCCGGCCCTGCGGGTGCTCAGTGAAAACGGAAGCCGCAGCGTGGATCCGCGCTATGCCGGCCATCTGATTTCCGCCGGGCGCAAGCCGATTCCCGGCCTTCCCTTTGTCCGCCCCTCGGAGGACACGGAAACGCTGACCGTGACCCTGAAGGACGAGACCCT
>CAMNCR010000185.1 GCA_946534455.1 uncultured Clostridia bacterium
CCCTGGGTGCCCCCGATCATCGTTGAGGACGAACCGCCGGTCGTTCCGGAGGAGCCGGTGGTGCCGCAGGAGCCTGAGCAGGAGACGCCTCCGGAGGAGGTGCCTGTGACGCAGGAGGAGATCATCGAGGAGCTGCATGAGGAGGGCAAGCTGCCGGATGTGCTGTTCGAGCGGCCTGCCCTGGAGCCGGAGACGGAGACGCCCAAGGTTCCCGGAAAGCCGGTCGCCCTCTTCAACTTCGAGGAATATGATACGCCTCTGGGGGTTGAGGTCATGATCAACCACACCGGAGACTGCTTCGACTGACCGGTCGAAACGCAGGAAAACAGCAAAGCAAAGCCCTCTCCGGGATCACCCGGGGAGGGCCTTCTTTCAATGGTTCCGCTCGCGGAAGGACCAGGGCTTCGCCGCCTTTGCAAAACGGGCGCGCCGTGGTAAGATGGCGGTGCCTGCGCGGAGGATCAGCCCGGGCCCAGCAGCGCCGGCAGCTCCGACAGATCCCGGAGAATGCCGGCGGCCAGCCGCTCCATCTCCTCCGTGGGCGGCAGCATATCCGGCACCATGATGCCCATCATGCCGCCCCGGTGCGCCGCGCGGATGCCGTTATAGGAATCCTCGATGACGGCGCAGTCCGCCGGGGAAACGCCCAGGGCCGCCGCGGCGGCCAGAAAGATTTCCGGATCCGGCTTGCTGTGGGACACCTGGTCCCCGCCGATGACGACGGAAAAGAAGGGCAGCAGCCCTGCGTCCCGCAGCTGGGCCTCGACCACGGGAGTCCGGGTCGAGGAGGCCAGGGCGAGGCCCAGCCCCCGATCCCGCAGCAGGGAAAGCGTCTCCCGCACGAAGGGCTTGAGGGGCAGGCGGCCGTGGTCATAGCGCGCATGGTAGTCCCGGGACTGCTCCGCCTGATAGGCGTCATAGGGGAAATCCGGGCCGTAGAAATCGAGAAAATGCTGCCGGCAGGTCTGGGCGTTGACCCCGATGCTCTTCATATAGGGAACATCCAGCTGCTCAAAGCCGTGGCGGGCGGCGACGGCCTTCCAGGTTTCATAGGTGGCCCGCTCGGAGTCGAAGATGACGCCGTCCATGTCGAAGAGGACGGCCCGGGGGATCCGGGATAGCTGCATGGGGATTCCTCCAGTATCATAGTCAGCCGTGATGCGGCCAGTGGGAGGGATGGATGGCCCGGTCCACATGGCTGCCCATGGCCAGGCCCAGGGCGGTCATGGCGATGGTGATCATGGCGCTGACGCCCTGCTCGGCGCCCAGGGCCGTTGACCCCTGGCCCAGATAGGCCATCATGCGGTAAAGCCCCAGGCCGGGCACCACCGGGACGATGGCGGCCATCAGAAAAACGGTGCTGATCATCTTCATTTTCCGGGCGCAGAGCTGGCCGCTCAGCGAGCCGGCCAGCGTGGCGAAGAAAATCGCCAGGGGATCCGCGACGCCGAAGGCCACCAGACCCAGATACAGCAGATACACCAGGGCGGCCACCAGCCCCGCCGGGATCCAGGCCCGCCGAGGCGTCCGCACCAGCCAGGCGAAGCCCAGCGCGCCGAAAAAGGCCCCGAGGCCTCCGCGGACAAACTCCGTCCAGGGCATCAGAACCCGCCCCCTTCCAGCAGCCGCAGCAGCGGCGGAGAAAGCAGCGCGCCGCCGGCGATCATGCAGGCGGTCAGCAGCGCCTCCACCCCGTGGGACAGGCCCGACACCATGTCCCCCCGCATCGTGTCCTGCACGGCGTTGGTCATGGCGATGCCGGGCACCAGGGGCATCAGCGCGCCGGCGATCACGGCCTCCGTGATCAGCCCGGGACAGAGCCGGGCGGCCAGATGCGGCAGCATGGCGGTCAGCAGCCCGCCGAGGATGTTGGTGGCGATGCCGCGGGAGTGAAACCGGAGCAGCAGCAGGCTGAAGGCCTGCACGATGGCGGCGACGACGGCGCTGACGCCGACCTCCGGCAGCCAGCCGCCGAAGAGCAGCGCAAACCCGCCGGCGCAGACCGCCGCGGAGAGAATGGACAGCCCGCCGGCCATGGGGCCCTTCATCCGGGCGATGTCCCGCAGCCGGGTGAGGGCGTCCTGCGCGGACATTTTTCCGGCGGACACCTGGCGGGAAACCCGGTTGACCTCATCCACCCGGGTCAGATTGGTGCTCTGCCGGTGAACCCGCTTGATGCCGGTTTCCAGCTGCTCCCCCTCCGCCCGGTAGCTGATGAACAGCCCGCTGGGCACGGCGAAGCTCTCCACCTCGTGCAGGCCGAGGCCTTCGCCCATGCGGCAGATGGTTTCCTCCGCGCGGAAGGTTTCCCCGCCGTTTTCCATAATGATCTGGCCGGCCAGCTGCAGCGGTTCCATGCAGCGGCCCGGGTTCTGCGTATCTTCCGGGATCATGGCTCTCCTCCTGTGGGGGAAGTGGGGCGGCGCGCCGCCGCTCCCGTTATACCGCAATTGGACCCGGAAAGCAATTGCTTTCCGCGGCGAAATGGAGAATTCCGGCGGGGAAACGGAAGCGGGGAGGACAAATAGAGCTCTGTATTTTTCCAACCTGGCCCTGTATTCCGCGGGCCGGGGGTGGTAACATAGGCTCCGTGATCGGGAGCGGATCACAGAGTGCTGAAAGGAGGGCACGCACGATGCTCGGAATGATTGTTGGAATTCTGTTCGGACTGTACATCCTGGTGGCGGTCATCAACCTGGTGGGAGTGATCGTCGGAGCGGTGTTCTCCGGGGTGTTCTCGGTGATCGGCTCCGCGCTCTCCGGCGGGGGCGTGACGCTGGGAATCGCGCTGGGCGTGGCCTGGTACTTCCTGCGCAGGAGAAACGCCGCCGGGGCGGACGAAAGCGCGGCCAGCGTGGACGGCGAAACTGTGGAAGCCTATGTGAAGGAGGATTAACGACATGAAGACATTGATGACGGTTGCGGCCGG
>CAMNCR010000186.1 GCA_946534455.1 uncultured Clostridia bacterium
GCTGGAGCAGCAGCTGATGGAGACTTATCGTCTGCAGGATGTTTTTCTGGTTCCCGGACCGGTGGATCCGGCCCTGATCAGTGAAAACGCGGCCAATGCCGCCGGCATGTATATCCTGGAGCATCTGAAGCCTGACAGCTTCATCAACATCGGCAGCGGGGAAACCGCGAGCCTGCTCCTGCGCCGCCTGGCCTCGCTGGCTTCCACGCCGATCACCTGCGTCTCCCTCACGGGGGGTGTCAGCGGCTATCTGCCCGATTCCCGGCAGTCCGTGTTCACGGCCCGGCTTCATCTCATTCCCTCGCCGCTGCTGGCCCCTTCCCGGGAGTTTGCGGAATCCATCTGGCAGACGGAAGAGGTGAAGCGGATCAGCCGGATGATCTCTCAGGCGCAGCTCAGCGTCGTCGGCATCGGCTCCGTGAGTCCGGATGCGCCGCTCTTCCGCAACGGCATCCTGAGCCGGAGCGATTTCGAGCATCTCACCGCGCAGGGCGCGCAGGGGGAGGTGCTGACCCATTTTCTGGATGCCCGGGGCAGGCTCATTCCCAGCCCGGTGGAGGAGCGCCTGATCTCCACCTCCCTGGACCGGCTCCGCACGCTGCCTCAGGTCATCGGCGTCGCGGCGGGCGTTTCGAAGGTGCCCGCGATCCGGGCGGCGCTCCTGGCCGGTTTCCTGGATATCCTCATTTCCGACTCGGATACCGCGGAGGCCCTCCTGACCTCCGATCCCTCCGCCTGAGCATCCGGCTTTCGTCCGCCGCGGCCCTTCGCCGCGGCTTTTTTGCGTCTTATTGCGCTTCGGGCGGTGCTTTGCTATAATAGTAGGGATTTTGTGCGGGAGGATATTGAATATGATTGCGCAGACGCCCCCTATGGGCTGGAACAGCTGGGACTGCTACGGTGCCGCGGTGACAGAGGCCACGGTTCGCGCCAACGCGGACTATATGGCCCGTTTTCTCCGTCCCTTCGGATGGGAATATATCGTTGTGGATATTCAGTGGTCCCGGCCGGATGCCGCGGATCACAGCTATGCCCCCTTTGCGGATCTGGACATGGATGACTTTGGCCGCCTGGTTCCCGCGGTCAACCGCTTTCCCAGCGCCGCGGGCGGCGCTGGCTTCCGTCCCCTGGCGGATTATATCCACAGCCTGGGGCTGAAGTTCGGCATCCACATCATGCGCGGCATGCCCCGCATGGCCGCGCACCTGCGCCGGCCCATTGAAGGCAGCGACCTGACCTGTGATCAGGCGGCGAATCCCCACTCCGTCTGCGCCTGGAATCCGGACATGTACGGTCTTCGCTGCGATGAACCCGCAGCCGCCGCTTACTATGACAGCCTTTTCCGTCTCTATGCCTCCTGGGGCGTGGATTTTGTCAAATGCGACGATATCGCCCGGGAATATCCCCACTGCCGGCGGGAAATCGAGCTGATATCCGAGGCCCGCAGCCGCTGCGGCCGGGACATCGTCCTCAGCCTTTCCCCCGGCCCGGCCCCGCTGGAGCAGGCGGAGCATCTCAAGCGTTATGCCAACATGTGGCGGATCACCGATGATTTCTGGGATGACTGGCAGCTGCTCCGGGGCATGTTTGAGCGGGCTGAAAAATGGTGCATCCACGCCGGCCCGGGGCACTGGCCGGACGCGGATATGCTGCCCCTGGGAGCCCTTCGTCAGTGCGAGAATCCTGAGGACTGGACCCGCTTCACCCAGGCGGAGCAGCGCACCATGATGACCCTCTGGTGCATGCTCCGCTCCCCCCTGATGATCGGCGGAGAGCTGACCCGCAACGACGCCTTCACCCTGAATCTGCTGACCTGTGCGGATGTGCTGGAGATCCAGAAGCAGAGCCACTGGGCGCATCCTCTCCTGACCACGGAGGCGGAAAGCGTCTGGGTCGCGCCGCGCATTCAGGGGGATGGATGCTATGTCGCCCTCTTCAACCTCAGCGACCGGCGCCGCAGGATCGCCCTGCCGGAGAACGCCCTGGAGACCCCCTTCCGGCATGCCCGGGAGCTCTGGTCCGGCCGGCCGGCCGTCGCCTCCCGGATCGCTTCTTCCCTGCCCGCCCACGATGCGGCGGTTTATCTTCTCCAGTAAAGAAAGGCGAATCCATGCGTAAAATTGCTTTCTGGGGCTGCCTGCTGCTGTGCCTGTGGGTGTTCCTTCCCGTCCGCGCCGAGATCTCCGTTTCCTTTTCTCCGGAGGCTCCCCGGAAAGGGGAGATCGTGGATGTCCTCGTCCGGCCGGATCGGGAGGCGCAAAGCGTGATCTATGAGCTCCGCACCGCCGGGGGCGTCGTTTTCTCCGGGAAGGAGGATTCTCATTTTTCCGCCGCTTTCCGGCCCAGGGAGGAGGCGGACTATACGCTGACCGTGACCGTCATTTACGGCAAAAAGGATCAGGAAACCGCCAGCGTTCAGATTCCCGTCCGGGGAGAGACGCCGGTTCAGATGGGCGCCGATGTCATCTACAGCCAGAAGGACGGCTGGTGGAAAAAAAGCTCCTATGGCTCCAGCACCGTGGAAAAAGCCGGCTGCGCCCTCTTTACCCTCAGCCATGCCATGCAGCGCCTGGGCTTTTCCGGGGAGGAGCTGCTGCCCTCCGCGCTGGGGAAAACCTATGCGGGCTGTCTGGTCAAGGGCGGCACCGCCAATGAACGGCTCCTGACCCAGGCCGGGCAGGTCTATGACTTCATCACGCAGGATGATCTGGATGAATCCGCCGCCGATATCGCGGCCTGCCTTCGCCGGGGGGATTTCTTCAGCTTCAGCATCGTCATCGGACATATCGCTCTCGCGGACGGCCTCAGCGAGGACGGCACCCGCGTGCACATTGTCGATTCCGCCCCCAGCGCCACCTTTGAGCGCATCAAGAACGGGCAGATCTATGCGCAGGACGCTTCCGGCGCCTTTGTCCCCGTCGCCTCTCCGGAGGAGCTGCCCGGCGTCCGCTGGTTTTTTGAAACCCGGCACTGCTCCGGCTCGAGCTACTGGCTGGATCTCGACTACTGCGCCCGGCGCGGCATGCGGCTGATCCGTCCCCGGTGGCTGACGCTGAACGCGGAGGGCGAATCTCTCGGCGTCTCCCTCGATCAGGTGGGAACCATGCTCTGCCGGGTGTCCGCAGAGGGCGATGAGGAACCCCGCTGGGTTCTCACCCGGGATCTGACCTGGCGCTGCATCGGCGCGGAAGCTCCGCAGATCGCCATGGTGTCCAAAAAAAGCGGTACCACCCTTCGGGACGGGGAAGGGAAAAAGATGTCCGGGTACAAGCTCATCCCCGCCGGAACGCTTCTCCTGCCCCTGCAGCTGAATCCCGCCACGGTCTATGTCGCCTACAAGGGCACCTTCGGCTATATCAACCGGGCGGACGTCACCCTGCTCGATCTGCCGGCGGAAGGCTTCCGCACCGGCCTCATCACCGTGGGCGGCCGGTCCTCCGGCACGTCCACCGTCAAGGTGCGCGCGGATCATTCCGCCAAAGCCCGCGTCATTGCCGAATGGAAGATCGGCAGCCATATCGCCGTGGTGGAACAGAAGAATGATTTCTTCCTGGTCGAGGCACGGGGCGCGCGCGGCTGGGTTCATGAAAAATATATCACGCTCGAAGGAGGAGAAAACGATGGGTCGGAAATCAGTCAAGGCGAATAAATCCATCTATCAGATCACCCGGGAGGATCTGGGCCTGACCCGGGAAAAGGCGGCTGAGCTGATCCCCGGGTTTTCCCCCGAACGTCTGGAAAAGATTGAGAATGGGCGCACGCAGATTCAGCCGGAGGATGTGATGCTTCTGGCGGAGGCCTATAAGGCGCCGGTCCTGCTCAATCAATACTGCGCCTACGCCTGTCCCATCGGGCAGGTTCATGCTCCCAGAACCGAAACCAAGGAGCTCGCCCAGATCGCCGTGGAAACCCTGAATGCCCTGAACCGCCTCACCCGCAGCAGGGACCGGCTGCTGGAAATCGTCGAGGACGGCCAGGTTCGGCCGGATGAGTATCCCGACTTTGTATCCATCAAATCCGTGCTGGACAAAATCGCCCTCTCCGTCTCCAACCTGCAGCTGTGGGTCAACACCCAGATCGCGGAGGGCAAAATTCCCCGGCCGGACGCCGGGAAAGAGGAACCGTCATAAGCGCTTCCTCCCTTTTCGCTTCCTCCCATGCATGCGCGCGAAGTCAGAAAAAGTGCCCTGCCGACAGGCAGGGCACCTCTTGTTTGGGGATGAATTATTCTTCCGCCTTAACCTCTTCCACCGCTTCGATGGCTTCCGCAACCTGCTCGGCCACGGTATCATCCGTCGCGACGATTTCGTATTCGGCTTCGGGCGCAGCGTCTTCCACGGGCGCCTGCTCCTCGTCCAGCGCCTGGCGGATGCTCAGGCTGATGCGCTTCTTCTCAGGATCCACGCCCAGCACCTTCACGCGGACCACCTGGCCCACCTGAACCGCGTCCTCCACCTTGGCCACGCGGGTCTGCGCGCACTGGCTGATATGCACCAGGCCATCCAGGCCGGGCTCCAGCTCCACAAAGGCACCGAAGTCCGTGATCCGGACCACCTTGCCCTCAACGATTGCACCTTCCGGATACTTCTCCGCGGCGTTGTCCCACGGATGGGGCTGCAGCTGCTTGTAACCCAGCTGAATCCGTTCCCGCTCACGATCCAGGGACAGAACCTTCACGTCTACCTCCTGGTTGGGCTTGACGATCTCGCTCGGATGCTTGATCCGGCCCCAGCTCAGGTCGGTGATATGGATCAGGCCGTCCACGCCGCCCAGATCCACAAAGGCGCCGAAATCGGTCAGCCGGCGGACGATCCCGTGAATCACGATGCCCTCTTCCAGCTTGTCCCAGACTTCCTTCTTCTTGGCAGCCGCTTCCTCGGCCACAACCGCCTTGCGGCTGGCGACGACGCGCTTCTTCTGCTTGTCCACCTCGATGATCTTCAGCTTCATGTCCTTACCCACGAAGTCCGCGATCTTCTCCACATAGCGCTGGCTCAGCTGGCTGGCCGGCACAAAGGCCCGCACGCCGCCCATGTCCGCGATCAGGCCGCCCTTGACGGCCTCCTTGCCCACCGCGTCCACATACTCGCCGGCTTCATATTTTTCCATCAGGGCGTCCCACGCCTTGCGGTTGACGATGTTGCGCTGGCTCAGCAGCACATTGCCTTCTCCGTCGTTCACCTTGACGACTTCGACCTCAATCTCGTCATCCAGCTTTACATCCTGATCCACCAGATCCGCCTTCTTGATCAGACCATCAGCCTTGTAACCGATGCTGACGCAGACTTCATCGTCGGTGATCTGCACGACCTTGCCGGTCAGAGTCTGTCCGGGCCGAATCCGTACCAGAGTGGCATCGACTTCCGCCATGAAGTCATTGTGGTTTTCCTCCTCTGGGGTGTGGGCCAGAGTTTTGTTCTCGAGTTCGCTCATGCGTGTGACAACCTCCTTAAGTGAATCCGACGGCGTGGATGCGCCGGCGGTGATTCCAATCATTTCGGAATCTATATTTGCAAAGGCGGGCGGGATTTCCGCCGCACGCTCTACCAGGATTGTCCGAGGGCACCGTGCCCGGCATACCTCGTACAGCTTCATTGTGTTGGCGCTGTTGCGGCCGCCGATGACGATCATGGCGTCCATCCGGCCTGCCAGCTCCGCCGCGGCCTCCTGCCGCGCCTGCGTGGCGCTGCAGATGGTGCAGTGGCTCTCCAGCTTCGGAATCCGGGTCCGCAGAGCCTGCAGCACCGACTCCCACCGATCCCTCGGGAAGGTCGTCTGCACCGCCGCGATGGCGCGCTCCATCTCAGGCAGCTCCGCAGCTTCCTCCGGGCAGGCCACCGTGTACACCGGCCCGCAGGCCCATCCGGCCGTCCCCTGAACCTCGGGATGCTCCCGCTCACCGACCAGAATCACCGGGGTCCCGTCCGCGGAATGCTCCGCCACGATCTGATGCAGCCTTTCCACAAAGGGGCAGGTCAGATCCAGTACCTCAGTCCCGGCGGCCCGCAGCGCCTCCAGCGTCTGCGGCGCAACCCCGTGGCTCCGGATCAGCACCCGTCGCCCCGCGGCCTCCTCCGGGCGGTCAATGGGCTCCAGCCCGCGCGCAGCAAGCTGGCGCACGACCTGTGGATTGTGAATCAGCTCTCCCAGCGTACAGGAAGGCACTCCCTGCTCCGCCACGGATTCCGCCATCTCCACCGCCCGCCGGACGCCCATACAGAACCCGGCGTGACGGGCCACCTCCACCGGCATGCCCCAATCCCTTCCAATCCAACTCTATCTTCTTTATTTTCGCTGTCTGTCCTTCATTTCCTGCATCCTTTTCAAAAAATTTTTAAAAATTTTTTCCGGATGCCTGGATTTCCCGGATCATTTTCCGGTAGGTTTCCCGCATGCGCTCGTTCATTGCCTCGCAGGTCTCCGCGTTGATGCCCTGCTCCAGCAGATCCTCGCAGGGAATCGGTTCCCCCACATACAGGTTCGTCACGTGGAAGGGCGCCAGCGGCCGGTCAAAGTACATGGGGATCACCGGAGCCCGGCTCCGCAGCGTAATCAGGGCCGTTCCGCTCTCGATGTGCTCCATCTGTCCCTCGTGCCGCCGCGTTCCCTCCGGAAAAATCACCAGCGGCTTGCCCATCTTCACCGCCTTCATGCAGGCGCGCATCGCCTCCATGTCCCGGTTCCCCCGGTCCACCAGAATGCAGTGCAGCCGGGTCAGCAGCGTGCGAACCCACGGGATCTTCCCCAGCTCCTTCTTGCCCAGGAACACCGCCTGCCGCTTCCGCACTCCCATGGCCATGACCACCGGATCCAGCGCGTGCCGGTGGTTTGCGATCAGAATCATCGCGCCCTCCCGGTCCAGCCGCTCCCGGTGGTGAAAGCGGACCGGAATCACCGTGTGAAACACGATATTGGCCAGCACGCGCCCCACGCTGTAGATCAGCGAATCCTTTTCCGTTACGGCCTCACGCATGTCTTCTCTCCTCCACGATCCGGAGCAGGGTCTCCACGACCTCCTCGAAGCTCATCCCGCTGGAATCCACCAGCACGGCGTCCTCCGCCCGGCGCAGAGGCTCCACCGCGCGGTTCATATCCTGCTCATCCCGGCGGATCACCTCCGCCAGCACCTGCTCATAGGTTTCGTCCGAGCCCTTCGCCTGCATTTCCAGGAATCTGCGCCGCGCCCGGACCTCCGGGCTGGCGGTCAGATAGATCTTCGCCGTGGCATGGGGCAGCACGGTGGTGCAGATGTCCCGCCCATCCAGCAGCATGTCCGTCTCCGCGGCCAGCCGCTGCTGCAGGGCCACCATGGCCTGACGGACCTGGGCGTACCGGCTCACCGTCGAGGCAGCCATGCTCACCTCCGGCGTACGGATCAGGCCCGTGACGTCCTCCTTTTCCACAAAGGTATGCTGCCCGTCCTTCTCATGCGTCACCGAGATCTCCAGTCCGCGGCACAGGGCGACGATCGCCGCCTCGTCCTGAAGATCCATCCCCCGCCGCAGGGCCGTCAGCCCCAGGGCGCGGTACATGGCTCCCGTGTCCAGATGCAGAATGCCCAGCCTCGCCGCCACGGCATCCGCCACCGAGGATTTGCCGGCGCCGACCGGCCCGTCTATCGCCACATTCAGTCTCACTGTCTTCCCTCTCTTCCGCCTTCAGCCCCGGCCTCCGGCTTCGCGTCCCGCAGACACTCCGGTCTTTTGCGTAGCGGTATTATACACTCTTTCCCCTTTCCTTTCAAGCGCTGCGCGGTTCGCCCGCCGGGAGTTCCCGGGAATTCGCGCTTGATCTTGCACGCCATCCTGCTCTATAATGAACGGGTATCTCATCTGACGACGGGAGGTTGATGTCTGTCCCATGGCTTTTGCCTTTTTTGCCTATCTGTCCCGGCTGAAGCTCATTTCCCGCTGGTCGCTGATGCGCAACACCCAGCCGGAAAATGACGCGGAGCACAGCCTTCAGGTTGCCATGATCGCCCATGCCATCGCCGTGCTGGCCCGGGAGAGATACGGGCGGAACGTCAATCCGGAGCATGTGCTCTCCCTGGCGGTTTATCATGACGCGACCGAGGTCATGACGGGCGATCTGCCGACTCCGGTCAAATATCACAGCGAGGAGCTCCGCGGCGCCTACCACCGTCTGGAGGATCTGTCCGCCAGGCGGCTGCTGACGCTGCTGCCGGAGGACATGCGGGCCTCCTTCTCTCCCTATCTGCACCAGGCGCCCGGCTATGACCGGACCCTCGTCAAGGCGGCCGACCGGATCTCCGCCTATATCAAATGCATGGAGGAGCAGCGGGCCGGCAACCGGGAGTTTGACTACGCCGCCGACAATATTCGCCAGAGCCTGGCGGCCTATGATCTGCCGGAAGTCCAGGATTTCCTGCGGGACTTCCTGCCCGCCTTCGACATGACGCTCGATGAGCTCAACCATCCCACCGAGGCCACGGACCCCGACTGAGCCCGTCCTCAATCCCGAACCATGGAGGAAAACAAACAATGATGAAGCGCTTTCTCTGCCTGCTGCTGGCCCTGTGCATGCTGCCTCTCTTCTCCCTTGCCGAGGAGGATCTGGAAATCGAGGAGATCATCGAGGATGTTCTCATCGATGAGGAGGGCAACGAGGTTATTATAGATGAAGAAACAGGTGAATCCTTCATCCTCAGCGAGGCCCAGCATGAGGAGCTGGAGGAGCTGGATGAAACCCGGGATACCTCCGTCGATCCGGATTCCCTGGAGCTGAATCCCAACCTGCCGGAGAACGTCGTCAATATTCTTCTCCTGGGAACCGACGGACGGGATGCCCGCTACAAAACCCTGAAGGAGTCCCAGGAGGCGGACGGGGAAGGCGGCAGCAAGGGCATCCGCCAGCGGGCGGATGTCTGGATGATCGTCTCCATCAATACGGACGAGGGAACCGTCAAGCTTTCGTCCCTCCTGCGGGATACCTATCTCGCCGTGCCCGGCTACACCAGCAAGACCAAGATCACCAATATCTTCGACTATAAGAACCGGGAAGGCAACTACGGCGCCAACGCGGAGCTGTGCATGCGCACCCTGAATCACCACTTCGGTCTGAATATTCAGAACTATGTGGCCATCAACTTCTACGGCCTCGCCTCCATCATCGACGCCCTCGGCGGCGTGGATGTGGATCTTTCCAAGGCCGAGGCCAAGGCCATCAACGCCTATCTGAAAAAGAACGCCAGCAAAATCGCCAAAACCTATGATACCCGGGAAAAAGGCGAACGCGTTGCCCTGAAGGCGCAGAAGGGCATCCAGCACCTGGACGGCGTGCAGGCCGTCATGTATGCCCGCCTCCGTCATACCACCTCCGCCTCCGGCCAGGGCGGGGACTTCGGCCGCACGGAGCGCCAGCGCCATCTGATGGATCTCCTGCTGCAGTCCGTCATGGCCGATATTTCCCTGGACCGGCTGCTGGATCTGGTCAGCACCTCCATTGACTATGCTTCCACCAACATGAATGTGGAAACCATGTTCAACCTGGCCATGCAGATGATCCCCAGCATCGTCAAGCGGCTGGGCACCTCGGATTCCCTGGTGGAGCAGTTCCGCATCCCCATGGATAAAACCTATTCCTATGAAACCATTGACGGCTCCAGCGTGGTCTTCATGTCCTCCGGTTCCCTGGAAAAGAACCGCGAAGCCCTGCACGAATTCATCTACGGCCGCTATATCCCCGCGGAATGAATTTCTGAAGGGAAAAAAGCCTCTTGACAGCTTCTCCGGAGCATGCTATAATTCGTGCTTGTCAGCGGGTGGGTCTGCCCGGCCGCTGTGCGCCAAAGCCCGTTGGAGAAGCCGTCCTATGGCTTGC
>CAMNCR010000187.1 GCA_946534455.1 uncultured Clostridia bacterium
CGCTTTCGCCGGCCTCCTGTGTATCCGTTCCCGTCTCCGTTCCTTCTGCAAAGGCTGCTGTTGTCATCAGCATGAGCACCGTCAGCAGCGCAAGAATTTTCTTCATTTCCTCTGTCCCTCCCTTTTTCTGTTCAGGAGGTCTGTTCCTCCTGACAGCGATGATTGTATCCGGAATACCTAAAACGAAATTAAAGAAGCCGGAAAAATAGCTCACATTTTTTTTGTTTTGTAAGATTTTTATATTGCATCCTCAGCTATTTTATGTATAATGTTCCATTGTTTACAAACATTACAAAAAATGTTTAGTAATTTTAAACGAAGGAGATGCGAAATGGACATTGGAAAGCGGATCAAGCAGCTGCGGGTTCGGAACGGACTGACGCAGGCGGAGCTGGCCAGCCGGTGTGAGCTCACCAAGGGCTTCGTTTCCCAGCTGGAGAATGATCTGGCTACCCCCTCCCTGCCCGCCCTGATGGATCTGGTGGAGGCCCTTGGCAGCGATATGTCCACCTTTTTTTCGGAAGAGAAGCAGGACCAGCTGGTCTTTGGCAAGGATGATTTCTTTGAGGACGACCGGGGAGACTATCAGGTAACCTGGGTTGTTCCCAACGCGCAGAAGAACACGATGGAGCCAATCATCGTCACGATTCAGCCGCATCACTCCTCTCAGCGAATGGTTCCTCACGAGGGAGAAGAATTCGGCCTGGTGCTGAGCGGTTCGGTGCAGCTGGTCAACGGGAACAGCAAGCACCGGGTCCGGAAGGGAGAAACCTTCTATATTCGAGGAGAGCAGGAGCACTTTCTGAAAAATGAAACCTCCCTTCCCGCCAAGATTCTCTGGATTACAACCCCGCCCCTGTTTTAATGATTACTGCAAAGGAGCAAACTACCATGCGCAAACTGATCGAGTTCAGGAACATCGTGAAATCCTTTGACGGCCAGCTGGTGCTGAAGGGTGTCAATCTGAATATCTATGAGAACGAGTTTGTTACGCTGCTGGGCCCTTCCGGCTGCGGGAAAACAACGCTTCTTCGTATTCTGGGCGGCTTCCTGGAGCAGGATGAAGGGACGGTCATCTTCGACGGTCAGTGCATCGATAAAGTGCCCCCTTACCGGCGTGAAATCAATACCGTGTTTCAGCGCTATGCTCTCTTTCCGCACCTGAACGTCTATGAGAACATCGCCTTCGGTCTCCGGATCAAGAAGCTCGGTGAAGACATCATCGCTCAGAAGGTAAACCGCATGCTGTCCCTGGTCAACCTGGAAGGGTACGGGAAGCGCAACGTAACCAAGCTTTCCGGCGGCCAGCAGCAGCGCGTCGCCATCGCCCGCGCCCTGGTCAACGAGCCCAATGTGCTGCTGCTGGACGAGCCGCTCGGCGCGCTGGATCTGAAGCTGCGCAAGGAAATGCAGCGGGAACTGAAGCGGATTCAGCAGGAGGTCGGCATCACCTTCATCTATGTCACTCACGATCAGGAGGAAGCCCTGACCATGAGCGACAAGATCGTCGTCATGAACGCCGGGGAGATCGAGCAGATCGGCACGCCGCTGGAGATTTACAACGAGCCGGCCAATGCCTACGTTGCCCGGTTCATCGGAGAAAGCAACATCGTCAATGGGACCATGCTGGAGGATTATAAGGTTCGCTTCGATGATAAGAATTTTGACTGCGTGGACTTCGGCTTCAAGGAAAACGAGCCGGTGGATGTCCTGATCCGCCCGGAGGACATCGCCATCGTGAAGCCCAAGGACGGCGTCATGCGCGGCGAGGTCAAGAGCGTCGTTTTCAAGGGCGTACACTATGAGCTCATGGTAGAAACCCGGACGGGCACCAGCAAAACCGTAGAGATGCACGTGGTGACCCAGCACGATCTGTACAACGATCAGGCGCAGGAAAAAATCAGCGCCAACGATTTCTATGTCGATCTGGACGACCTGGAGAACAAGGATCTGACCGATCAGGATTTTATCTCCATCGCCAACGCCCAGGCCTGGGATGAGGATAACCGTGACATCTCCCTGACCCACGTCACGCATAACATTCAGAAGCAGACCGGGGTATACAGCATCACCTTCGGTACGGAGAAAAAAACAGAGGTCACCGTCAAGGTCTACGTCATTCATCCCGAATATGTGGAGGATGCGCGGCACAACATCGGAATCAGCGCGCTGGACTTTTTCATCACCGCCGATGAGATCATGGAATCCATGGCGATCTCAACCGACCTGAAAACCTGGGCCAGCGCCGAGGCCTGGAACCTGCAGGATGATTCCCCGGTGGATATTACGGATGTCAAATTCGACTTTGACCCCGCCACCATTCAGGAAGGCACCTACGAAATCACCTTTGCAACCCAGGGCCGGGAATACAAGATTGAAACCACCTCCGCCCATGAGGCCGGGGACCGGGTAGGCCTCAGCTTCGGCCCGGATGATATTCATGTCATGCATAAGGAAGTGACAGACGCGTGAAATCCTTTTTCCGAATGAGCTATCCCTATATTCTCTGGATCGCCATCTTCATCGTGGCGCCGATGGTCATGATCCTTCTGTATGCGCTGAGCCGCACCGGCAACAGCACGCTCACCTTTCAGTTCACGCTGGAAAACTTTACCAAGTTTTTCCGCGATGCGACCTTTATGCGCGTCCTCTTCACCAGCCTGCGGATTGCGTTTCTGACGACGGTTTTCTGCCTGCTGATCGGATATCCCGCGGCGCTGTTCATCGCCAACCTGTCGGAGCGGGCCCAGACGATGATGGTGCTCCTGCTGACCCTGCCCATGTGGATCAACATGCTGCTGAAGACCTATGCCTGGCGCGGCATTCTGCTGAATTTTGACCTGGAAAGCGAAATGAAGGTTTTCATCGGCATGGTCTATGACTTTCTTCCTTATATGATCATTCAGATTCACACCGCCATCGCCAAGATGGACCGGGAGCTGCTGACCGCCAGCTATGATCTCGGTGCAAACAAGTGGAAAACCTTCCGCCGCGTGACCCTGCCGCTGAGTGTTCCGGGGATCATTTCCGGCATTACGCTGGTGTTCCTTCCCGCCGTATCCAGCTTCGTCATTCCCAAGCTCCTGGGCGGAGGCGATTATGTGCTGATCGGCAATCTGATTGAAATTTATTTCCTGCAGGCGGGAGACTGGAACTTTGGCAGCGCGATATCCCTGATCATGGCGCTGATCATCATCGCTTCCATGTGGCTCACACGGAAGCTGGATCGAAGCGAACAGGAGGCCTGAGTGAACGATGAAAAAGAAGAAAACCCTCTGGGATCGCTTTGCCTCCGGATACCTGGGCCTGATTCTGCTGTTCATCTATCTGCCTATCGGATATGTGGTATTCTTCTCCTTCAACGAAAGCAAGTCCCTGACCAATTTTACCGGCTTCTCCCTTCGCTGGTATGAGAATATGTTCCAGGACAGCACCATGCTCCAGAGCATCTATTATACGGTCGTCGTGGCGGTCATCGCGACGGTCGTCTCCACCGTCGTCGGCACCATCGCCGCCATCGGCCTCTCCAAATCCAGGAAGCTGATCCGTACGATCGTGCTGGAGGTCAACAATCTTCCCGTGATGAATCCCGATATCGTCACGGCCATCGGCCTCATGCTTCTGTTCATTTCCGTCAAGATGCAGCTGAGCCTGGTCACGCTGATCCTGTCCCACATCACCTTCTGCATCCCCTATGTCATTCTTTCCATCATGCCCAAGCTCCGCCAGCTGGATGATAACGTGGCAGAGGCGGCGATGGATCTCGGCGCCACGCCCTGGCAGGCGCTGATAAAGGTGATCATCCCCCAGATCTATCCGGCGATTCTGTCCGGAGCTCTGATTGCCTTCTCCATGTCCTTTGACGATTTCGTCATTTCTTTCTTTACCGCCGGCGTAGGCATCAACAACATCTCCATGTATGTCTATTCCATGAAGCGGTATAACCCCAGCGTCAACGCCCTGTCCACGCTGATTGTGGTGGTCGTCACGCTGATTCTGATTCTGGTCAACCTGATTCCATATATCAGAGACAAAAAGATCAAAAAGGAGGAACCCTGACCATGAAAAAACTGATTTCCGTTCTCCTGCTTCTGTGCCTCGTTTCCCTGCCCCTGATCTCTCTGGGCGACGCCAATGTGCTCAATGTGTATAACTGGGGAGAGTATATCGACAAGGCCGTAATCACCAATTTTGAAAAAGAATACGGCGTCCGCGTCAACTATTCCCTGTTCTCCTCCAACGAGGAAATGTATACCAAGCTGCTGTCCGGCGCTTCCTATGACGTGCTGGTTCCCAGCGACTATATGATTGAGCGGCTGCTGAAGGAGAACATGCTGCAGCCTCTCGACAAGAGCATCGTCAATAATCTGGATGGCCTGTATGAGGGCGTGACGAACCTGAGCTATGATCCGGATAATACCTACAGCGTTCCGTATCTGTGGCAGTCCGTCGGCATCGTGTACGATACGACAAAGATCGATCCGGCCAAAATGGAAGAAAAGGGCTGGTCCATCTTCCTGGATCCGGAATATGACGGACACACCTATATGTATGACTCTGAGCGTGATGCCTTCATGGTCGCCTTCAAGGCTCTGGGCTATTCCATGAATACCGAAAATTCGGAAGAAATCCAGGCGGCTTACGAATGGCTGCGCCAGATGGATAAGGCGGTCCATCCTGCCTACGTGACGGACGAGGTCATCGATTCCATGGCCAACGGTGAAAAATGGATGGCGCTGGTCTACAGCGGAGACGGGGCCTATATTCTCTCCGAGAATGAGGATATGGGCTTCTGCGCGCCCCAGGACGGCACCAACATCGCCGTGGACGCCATGGTCATTCCCGCAAACGCTTCGAATCCCGAGCTGGCCAACCGGTTCATCGAATACGTCACGCGGTACGAAAACGCCCTGATGATCTCCTCCGAGGTGGGCTATGCCTCTCCCCTGACCGCCGTGCTGGAGGAGCTCTCCGGAGAAGGCGGAGATTATGAGGGAAATGACGCCTACATGCCCCGTGCCGGATATGAAAAGGATGAAATGTTCCATGACAATGAAACGCTGAAAAAGCAGCTGTCTGAGCTGTGGATCAAGGTCAAGCTTCATGAATGACCGTGCGCTTCGTTGCTTTTCCTCCCGTTTTGTGATAAGGTATGTTGCACTATGAAGAAATAGGGGCCTGGGCAGGTCAGGCGGCCTTCCAGGCTCAAGGAGGTTGATTCGGGATGGATCAGAATACCGAGCAGGTCAGGAAGCCAGTCATTTTTTCCGGCATTCAGCCCAGTGGAACGCTGACGCTGGGAAACTATATCGGTGCGCTGCGCCGCTTTTCCACCCTGCAGGAGGATTATGACTGCATCTATTGCGTCGTGGATGAGCACGCCATCACCGTGCGCCAGAACCCCGCGGATCTTCGCCGCCGGTGTCTGGAGCTGGCGGCCCTTTATCTTGCCAGCGGGATTGATCCGCAGAAGAGTATCCTGTACTGCCAGAGTCACGTCAGTGCGCATGCGGAGCTGGCGTGGGTGCTGAATTGCTTTACCTACATGGGCGAGCTGAGCCGGATGACGCAGTTCAAGGATAAGTCCGCCAAGCATGCCGATAACATCAACGCGGGGCTCTTCACCTATCCCGTGCTGATGGCCGCGGATATCCTGCTCTATCAGACCAATTTCGTGCCCGTTGGAGCGGATCAGAAGCAGCACCTGGAAATCACGCGGGACATCGCGCAGCGGTTTAACGGGGTGTACGGAGATGTGTTTACCGTGCCGGAAGCCCTGATTACCAAAGTCGGCGGCCGGGTCATGTCCCTGCAGGAGCCCACGAAGAAAATGAGCAAAAGTGACCCTGAGGAAACCTTCATCGCCCTGCTGGATGATCCGGACACGATTCGGCGGAAGATCAAGCGCGCGGTAACCGATTCCGACGCAGAAATTCGCTTCGATCCGGAAAACAAGCCGGGCGTCAGCAATCTGCTCAGCATCATCAGCGCCCTGTCGGGTTCCTCCATGGAATCCCTGTGCGCCGAGCTGGACGGTCAGGGCTACGGAGTTCTGAAGACCCGGACCGCCGAATGCGTCATCGCGGCGCTTGCTCCCCTGCAGGCTGAATATAAGCGGATCATCGCGGACAAGGGTGCGCTGACACAGATGCTGCTTGCCAACGCGGAGCGCGCCAGCTATCTGGCGCAGAAAACCCTGCGGAAGGTGCAGAAGAAGATCGGCTTTGCGCCCAGAAGCTGAGAACCGGACACGGACCCTTCAGAGAGGATGAAAATCCTCTCTTTTTTCATTTTCAGGCCCTTGAAAGTCCTGAATTCCTTTGCTATAATGGGTTCAGCTCTGAAGGAAAAGAGGATCACATGATCTATTCGGTCGAATTGGTTCAGCGTACCAACATCAGATACCAGGAAGCCGCCCTTCATCTTTGTCGGTGTGAGCTTCTTTCTATGTTAAGCGCCCTGCAGATCAGCGCTCCTGTGAAAGCGGAGAGGCTGGGCGGCATTCCTTTTCTGACCTTTGAGTGCCGGGAGCTTTCTCCCGAGGAGCTGAGCATTCTGTCGCGTCACAGCTCCCTTTCCCTGATCGCCGAAAGGCAGGGGGATCTGCTCCGGCCGCTGCTTTTCCCGGAGGCTGGCTATCTCCCGGCCGATCTTCCCGAGGTTCTGAAGTACAAAGGGAAAACCGGCGTCCCCTTCACCCGGATGATGATCAACATCGCCCTTTCCCTGGTCCCCGGTGCGCTGAGAGATCCGCGCGTCACGCTCTTTGATCCTCTCTGCGGCAAGGGAACCTCCCTGTTCTGTGCGCTGCAGGACGGGCTCAATGCCGTTGGCCTGGATCGGGATGAGCGCGCCATTCATGAGGCGGCGGAGTATTTTGCGCGATACCTGAAATATCATCAGCTCAAGCACACGCGCCGCGCCAGGTCAGAAACCCTCCGCAGGGGCTCGCTTCCGGTGACAGAGTTTCTCTTTTCCAGCGATAAGGAGCACTATCTTGCCGGGGACACGCGGCAGCTGACCCTGAGCACCGGCGACACCGAATGGTCGCCGGCGCTTTTCCGGAAAAAAACCGCTGATGTGATTGTTGCGGATCTGCCATATGGCATTCAGCACGCGCCGCAGGGCAGTCAGCGGGCCGAAACCTTCCAGGCCCTTCTTTCCCGTTCGCTTCCTGCCTGGCGGCAGGCGCTTCGGGCGGATGGTGCGCTGGCGATCAGCTTCAACACCTACACCCTCCCCACCCGCACCGTGCAGGAGTCCCTCCGGCGGGCCGGATGGACGGTCTGCGATCAGCCGCCCCTGACCGGGCTGCAGCATGAAGTGGAGCAGGCCGTCGTTCGGGATGTGGTTTTTGCGATTAACAACAAAGGAGGCTCTCCCCATGACTCTGAATGAACTCCAGGCGATGACGGTTCTGCAGCTTCGCAAGCTGGCACGGGACAACAGAATCAAGCTCAGCGCCGGAATTGATAAAGCAGGCATCATCGAACGCATCGCAGCCGCGACCTCTGAGCAGAGCGCGGACGCTCCGTCCGGCGAGCTTCAGGAAAAAATGCCGGTCGAGGTTTTTTCCGCCCCGGAGGAAACGGCTTCTCCGGTGCAGGAAATGGCCGCGCAGGCTCCCGAGGCAGAGGAGCCCCGTTTTCGTGCCGCGTGGCACAGTAATCCTGCGCCTGCTTCCCCTGCTCCCGCGCCCCGCTTCAACGCCAGGCCTGCCTATCAGGCGCCCTCCGTCCCGGCCGGGCATGCTCCCTGGCAGTCTGCCAATATCGCTCCGCGGGCGGAGCAGCATGTGCAGCCGACTCGTCCGGGAACGAACTTTCCGCGCTTCGGTCCTGCCTCCAGCGCACCCGCTCAGCCGGCTCCCGCGCCGGCCGACCGTCCTCCCGTGACGCGGGAGAGCATGGCTCATCCGGTTTCCTCTCCCCTCCCGGAGCGGCGCTTCGGTTATTCCTCCGGGGAGAGCAACGGCTTCGGACCGCGCGCCGTCGGAACCCTGTCCGCCAGCTATACGCCCGGCGCCCGTTCCGTGGAAACCGGCGCCGGCGGAACGGTCTCCATGCAGGACACCAGCGCTCCCACCCTGGAGGAGCTTCTGGCCTCAGGGGACTATATTGAAGGCGGCGGCACCCTGGAGCTGCATCCGGATGGCTATGGCTTCCTGCGCTCCAGTCATTTTCTGCCCTCCTCCAAGGATGTTTACGTTTCCATGGCCCAGATCCGCCGCTTCGGACTTCGGACAGGGGATTATATCACCGGAAAAATCCGTCCGCAGCGCGAAGGGGATAAATACGGCGCTCTGCTCTATATCTCCGCCGTGAACGGCCTGTCGGAGCAGGAAGCGCTTTCCCGTCCGCTGTTTGACGAGCTGACCCCGACCTATCCTTCCCGCCGTGTATCCCTGGAGGCCTCGGACGGAACGTCCCTGCAGGATATGCGCCTGATTGATCTGATCGCTCCGCTCGGATTCGGCCAGCGCGGCCTCCTTCTCTGCCCTCCCGGCACGGGAAAGACGGAGCTGCTGCAGCACTTTGCCCAGGTCATCAGTATGAACTATCCGGATGTGGAGACGCTGATGCTGCTCATCGATGTCAATCCGGAGGATGTCACCATGATGCGGGATTCCGTCCCCTGCCATGTCCTTGCCTCCACCTTCGATCAGGCTCCTGAGGTTCATCTGCGGCTGGCCGAGGTTGTGCTCGAGCGGGCCATGCGTCTTGTTGAGCAGCAGAAGGATGTCGTTGTGCTGGTAGACAGCCTGACCCGGCTTGCCAAGATTTATACCACCGCTGCCGTGCAGCAGGGCCGCAGCCTGCCCGGCATGGTGAACCCCGCCAGCCTGTTCCGTGCCAAGCGGCTGTTTGGCGCCGCCCGTGCCTGCAAGGAGGGCGGAAGCCTGACCGTCATCGCCGCGATGGACATCGCCACCGGTTCCAAGGTGGATGATTCCGTGGTGGAGGAGTTCAAGGGAACCGCCAACATGGAGCTGACCCTGGACGCGGCGGTGGCCCGTGCCGGCATCCGTCCCGCCATCAATCTCCAGCACAGCTTCACCAAGAACGCGGACATTCTCCTGGACAGCCAGCAGAAGGAAGGCCTTTCCCTGATCCGCCAGATGCTCAGCAGCACCTCCTCCGCCGCGGCCATTCCGCAGCTGGAATCCATGATGGACAAGGCTGCCACCAACAGCGAGCTGCTCCTGAAGATGAAGGACTGGTTTGCCCTGATGAATCGATAAGCGCTGCGGCGCAGGCATCAAAAGAGCCGGGCTCATTCGAGCCCGGCTCTTTTCGGTGTTCTCTCCCGGTTACAGGCCCTTGACCCGCACCAGGTTGCCGTTATATTCCAGCACGGCAATATAGCCGCTTTCATACTTGACCTCGATGGAATCTTCCAGCAGATCGATTTCAAAGGGACCGTAAATCATGCTGTCATTGATGTAGGCCTCCCACAGCACAATTCCATCCGCGGAAACCGCCACGGGTTCCGGTCCGTCCGTCCCGGTGATGTACATAATGCCATCCTCGCCGACCGCGTAGGCCACGGCATCGCCCAGGGATTTCTGTTCCACGGACAGCGTCCAGATTTCCTGCCCGGTCAGCAGATCCAGCATCGTCAGGCCGGTCGCGGGATCATTCACGATGACCTGGGGATCATCCGCCTTGCCGCCCATAAAGGCCTTCAGGCCTTCCAGCTGGCCCTCCATGGGGCTGGACACCACATATCCCCAGACCGGAGAATCGTCGATAAAGCAGCCCAGCCGGAGCTTTTCCACCGTGGCGCCGTCCTCCTCCACGGTTTCGTGGCTGGCCAGAACCTTGACATTGTATTCAACCCAGTTCAGCGTCACTTCGCCGTTTTTGGAAATATCGTTGATCGTCAGGCGCTGCTCCTCGCCGCTGAACATCACCGGCGGAACCTCCGGAATGATCTCCAGATATTTCATCAGGATATAGCCGTAGGTTCCCTCATACTGGCAATAAATGAAGCCCTTGGTGGACTTGACGCAGTCCGTCACCTCCGCGCCCAGGGGAACGACCGCCAGCCGGTCGGAATTCTGCGCGGGCTTTTCCCGGAGGCTGACCCACTGTTTGCAGTTCACAACGCGCATGTTGCCGTATTCGGTGCCTTCCTTGTCGAAAGCAAGTGCGCTGGCGCAGACAAGCGTCAATGCCACCACCAGAAGAAGAACCAGCCATGTTTTCTTTTTCATAAGGTCCGCTCCCTTCCTTCGCGGGTATTTCCCGCCTGTGCTCAAATCACGGTCTGACAGACCGAAAAGACGCCAAATGGGAAAAAAGGAGCGTACTCCGTACGCTCCAGAACATCTTATTCGATGTTGAACCGCTTCTTGAAGCGATCCACACGTCCACCAGTGTCAACCAGCTTCTGCTTTCCGGTGTAGAAAGGATGGCATTTGGAGCAAATATCCACCTTCATCTCCTTCTTGGTAGAGCCGGTTTCAAATGTTTCACCGCATACGCAGCGAACGATGCACTTGCCGTACTGGGGATGGATGTTTTCCTTCATTGCGATTTCACCTCTTTCGCGTATGCAATGGCGGATAAACCGCAAGCAGTAATATAGCATATATCCCGGCCAAAAGCAACAACTTTTTTCAGTTCGCGCTGTATTCCGCTTGACTTTTTGAGGGCAGGAGCGCACTATGGATTTACTCCCCGTTTCCGGGAAAGCATCAGGAGGCTCTCCATGTTCACAGACAGCGCGCCTGGCGTCGTCATGATCGGCGGCGTCAATGTCGATATCGGCGGACGCCCTCATCATCCGCTCATTTCCCGGGATTCCAATCCCGGACATATCTGGACCAGCCTGGGCGGCGTGGGACACAATATCGCCCATAATCTGCGGCAGCTGGATGTGCCCGTCACCTTCCTCACCGCCTTCGGCGACGATGATCACGGAGCCCGGGTGGAACGCGGCTGTGCCGCGGCCGGGATCGATCTGCGTCATGCCCTTCGGGTTCGCGGCGGGGCGACCTCCGTTTATCTGTACATCAATCAGTTTGACGGCGACCTGGCCCTGGCCGTTTCCGACATGGAAATCTGCCGGGAGATTTCGCCTGCGTATCTGGAGCAGCATCTGGCTCTGCTGCAGACGGCTCCCGTCGTGGCGGTGGATGGCAATCTATCCGAGGAGGCCATCCGCTATATCGCCGCCCACTCCTCCGCGCCGGTTTTCGCTGATCCCGTCTCCGTTTCCAAGGCAGACCGGTTCCGCTCCGTGCTGAGCAGGATTCATACGCTCAAGCCGAACCGTCTGGAGGCGGAAGCCCTGACCGGGATTCCCGTCAGCGATCCCGAATCCGCGCACCGGGCCGCCCGGGCGCTGCTGGACGCGGGGCTGCAGCGCGTCTTCCTGTCCCTGGGAACGGACGGCGTGCTTGCGGCCGACCGCACCGGGCAGGTGCTTGTGCCCTGCTTCCCTGCGCGGGTGCGCAACACGACCGGCGCCGGCGACGCCTTCATGGCAGGCCTGATCTGGGCTTTTCTGCAGGGCCTCTCCCTCGCCGGGAGCGCGGCAGCCGCCTCCGCGGCGGCCTCCCTGGCCGTGGAAAGCGAGGAAACCATCAACCCTCTGCTCAGCGCCTCCGCGCTGCGCGCCCGGATGGATCCCGCCTCAGCCTTTTTTCAGCAGCTTTAGCGCGGTTTCCAGAAGATCGTTGACCGTTTCCGCCCGGCGAAGCTCCAGCTTCACCGCTTCCTTTTCCAGAAACGTCAGCCGGTGATCCCTGTTCTTCTCAAACCAGTCAACCAGCAGGTTCAGCTCTTCCTTCGTCATGGTTCCCTTCTCCTTTTGGATTCATCTCCAGCAAAATCAGCTCGCAGGGATTGTTGATGCGCGGAATGCGGGGCTTGGCGCCGTTGGTCATTCCCCGGGAAATCAGCATTCTGCCCCCGTCATGCACGCCGTGGGTCAGCTCCGGAAAAAAGCCCTGCCCCGGTGCGTACAGCCCCCTGCCGCCGATCTGAATCTGCCCGCCATGGGCATGCCCGCAGAGCGTCAGATCGATGTTCCTTCCCCGCACATAGTCCCGGTACATCTCCGGATGGTGGCACATCAGCAGCTTGTATTCCGGCTGCTGTTCAAAGGCATCCAGAAAAGCCAGATCCGGCTCGGTGCCGGACCGGACGCTGGAAAGGCCGCCCAGGCGGAGGCCCATAAAAACCGTGTCCGCGTTGTCCAGCAGGATGGCATCGCTCCGGGCGACCCTCTGCATCCATTCCTCCCTCAGCCTGAACTTTCGCTCGTGATTGCCGACGGAGTAGAAGACGGGGAGCCGCCGGGGCACTTCCTCCAGGAAGCGCTCCGCCCATGTGTTGTTTTTCCGGTGGCGGTCTACGAGATCGCCCGGCATCAGCACCGCGTCGCACCGCGTCAGATCCTCCAGCACATCCTCAAAAGGCGCGCTGTGAAGATCCGCAATCACCGCGAACCGGACCGCCCGGGGAATTCGTTCCGAAGCAACCCGGTGTACGGTTCTGATCCGTCTGCTACGCATGCCGCCCGTCCTTTTCTCTGCCGCGGCCGGACAGGAAGCAGAAGCAGGCCGCCCCCGCAAGCAGCGCCACCAGAACCAGTCCCTCGATCGTCACCATTCTCTCGAGAATCCGGATCTGCAGTCCAAATCTGCGGGAGGCCTCTCCGGCCATTCCGCTCAGATTGATCAGGCGGAAAGCAGCCACCCCCAGGGCCAGCAGGATGCCGGCTCCGCCGACCGCGCCGCCCAGAAACCGGTTCCGCACGGCCCGCCTGCCGCCGCTCAGCAGCACGATCAGTCCGATGAGCGCGAGGCTGCAGATGCCCAGCAGCAGCGGCAGCTTCCGCAGATCCAGCAGCACGCTGCCCAGATCAATCCGCCTTCCGAGAAAGTCGATTCCCTCCGTCAGCAGCTCCTCCCGCAGGGGAAACACCTGGCGGGTCAGCGTATTGCTGATCGCATAGACCACGTCGCTGGCGTTTTTCCGTGCCAGCCCGCCCTCCTGTGCTGCCAGAAACGCTTCGTCCTCCATCAGGGCGTTCCAGATCTGATCGCCGTCCCACTGGGGAATCTCCGCCGCTTTCCCGCTGCGCGCCAGGTTCATCCACCAGTTCACTGCCTGCTGGTTCATCGAAATCAGGGTATCGCGGCTGAGCTCCTCCCGGACGCGCCGGGCATCGAAGGAATACTCCTCCGCCAGTCTGTCAATGGTTTTCTCCAGACGGGCCTCCTGCTCCTGGAGCACCTCCGCGTCCGTCGCCACCCGCTCATGGAGGCGCTGATCGCTGATCAGCTGCAGCACGATGCCGCCCAGCAGGGTCCCCAGCAGAACGATGACCAGCAGCAGGCTGACCATCCACAGGGACGCACGAACCACCGCGGCGGGGCTGCCCGCCTTTTCATGTTTCCCCTTCATGCAATCACCACCAGCTTCATCAGCACATGGATCAGATTCAGAAACAGCTTCCCCCACCGGAGCACGGCAAAGCCCAGCAGCAGCATGACCGGCAGCGCCAGGCTCAGGGCCAGCAGCCATCCCCGGCCCAGGGAATGTTGTCCTCTCTCAGTGTTCACTCTTGCGGGTCCTCTCCCTTCTTCTGCGCCGCTGCTGGGTATCCTCCTTCATGGGCGCCTCGCCCCGAAGCTCCAGCAGACGGTCACGCAGCGCTGCCGCCCTTTCGAATTCCAGATCTCTGGCCGCGTGCAGCATTTCCTCCTCCACCTGGCGGATGAGCGCTTCCCGCTCTTCGTCTGTCAGCGCGACAGGCGCGGCTTCCTCCACCTTCCGCGTGATTTCGAGCACGGAATGGATCGCGTTGCGCACGCTTTCCGGCGTAATCCCGTGCCTCTCGTTGTACTCCTGCTGAATGGCCCTGCGCCGGTTGGTTTCGGTCATGGCCTTCATCATGCTGTCCGTCACCGTGTCTCCGTAGAGAATGACCCGGCCCTCCACATTCCGCGCAGCCCGTCCGATGGTCTGCACGAGGGAGGTTTCGCTCCGCAGGAAGCCCTCCTTATCCGCGTCGAGAATCGCAACGAGGGCCACCTCCGGCAGGTCCAGCCCCTCCCGCAGCAGATTGATGCCCACCAGCACATCAAATTCACCCAGCCGCAAATCCCGCAGCAGCTCCACGCGCTCCATCGTCTGAATATCGCTGTGAAGATATCTTACCCGGATCTCCAGCTCCTGCAGATACTCCGTCAGGCTTTCCGCCATGCGCTTTGTCAGCGTCGTCACCAGCACCCGCTGGCCCCGGGCTGCCACGCTCCGGATCTCGCCCACCAGGTCGTCCACCTGGCCTGTCGCCTTCCGCAGAATCACCTGCGGATCCAGCAGCCCCGTGGGCCGGATGATCTGCTCCACCACCTGCTGCGCCCGCTCTCGCTCATAGGGGCCGGGCGTTGCGGAGACGAAAATGGTCTGCCCGATTCGGCTTTCAAATTCGTGGAAAAGCAGCGGCCGGTTGTCGAAGGCGGAGGGCAGCCGGAACCCGTAATCCACCAGCGTTTCCTTCCGGGCGCGGTCCCCGTTGTACATGGCGCGGATCTGGGGCACGGTCACATGGCTTTCGTCAATCAGAACCAGAAAATCGCCCTCGAAATAGTCCAGCAGCGTATAGGGCGCATCTCCGGGCTTCCGGCCGTCAAAGTAGCGGGAATAGTTCTCAATCCCCTGACAGTAGCCGATTTCCCGCATCATTTCGATATCGTAGCGGGTGCGCTGCGCGATGCGCTGCGCCTCCAGCAGGCGGCCCTCCTTCTCGAAGGTCTCGATTCTCTCCGCCAGATCCCGTTCAATCTCTCCGATATGCTGCTCCATCTTTGCCGGATCCGTGGCATAGTGCGTCGCCGGATACAGGGATGTGTGCTCCAGCGTCGACAGCATATGCCCGCTGACTGTATCGATTTCCGAAATCCGGTCGATTTCATCCCCGAAGAACTCCACCCGGATGGCCTTCTGCTTTTCACCCGCGGGAAAAATCTCGATCACATCCCCGCGCACCCGGAAGGTGCCGCGGTCAAAGTCAATGTCATTCCGTTCATACTGGATGTCGATCAGATCGCGGATGAGCCGGCTCCGCTCCATGGCCATCCCCGGCCGGAGGGAAATCATCTGCCCTTCATACTCGCTCGGGTCTCCCATGGAATAGATGCAGCTGACGGAAGCCACGATGATCACATCCCGGCGCTCCCGGAGCGCCGCGGTTGCGGAGTGGCGCAGACGGTCAATTTCATCGTTGATCGAGGCATCCTTCTCGATGTAGGTGTCGGAGGAAGCGATATACGCCTCCGGCTGATAATAATCATAGTAGCTGACAAAGTATTCCACCCGGTTCTCCGGAAAAAAGGCCCGCAGCTCGCTGCACAGCTGGGCAGCCAGCGTCTTGTTGTGGGCGATGACCAGGGTCGGCTTCTGCACCCGTTCAATCACCGAGGCCATGGTAAAGGTTTTTCCGCTGCCTGTCACGCCCAGCAGAATCTGATCCTTCAGCCCGCCTTCAATCCCCCGGACCAGGGCGTCAATGGCTTCCGGCTGATCTCCGGACGGCGCGTAGGGCGCCTTCAGGACAAACTGATCCATGCTTTTTCTTCTCCCTTGGGATATCGCAATGTCACCGTTTCCCCGTCATGCGCCAGAAAGGTCCGGGGAAAAACGTCCCTGGCCAGGGGCAGATACAGCTCCGGCTCCTCCGTGCTTGTGCTGAAATGGGTCAGCAGGAGCGTGCCCGCTCCGGCCAGCTGCGCAATCTCCGCCGCCTCCCGGAACATCATATGGTGATTCCGGTGCGCCAGCCTTTCCTTTTCCGGATCGCCGTACATGCCCTCCAGGATCAGCAGATCGGCTCCCCGGCAATATTTGCTCAGCGTCTCGCAGGGGCGCGTGTCCGTGGAGAAAACCATCTCAATGCCCCGGCGCGCCTCGCCCTGCACCTCCTCCGGACGGATTCTCCGCAGGCCGATCCGCACCGTCTCTCCCTGCTGCAGCCTTTTCCAGTCCGCCACAGGAACCCCCAGCGCCTCCGCCCGCGCCGGATCAAACACCGGATCCCGCTTCAGTCCCACCCGGAACCCCATGCAGGGGATGCCGCCGTGATTCACCGGGAACGCGGTGATGTCCAGCCCGATCGCCTGAAAGTGTCCTCCCTGCAGGGGAATTTCATGCAGCATCACGGGGTAGCTCAGCGGCGGAACGATCACGCAAAGCCCCTCCACGACGCGCCGCAGCCCCGGCGGGCCGTAAATGTCAAAGGGTTCTTCCCGCCCCGCCTTTTCCAGGCTCAGCAGCAGTCCGGGAAGCCCCGTGCAATGGTCTCCGTGAAAATGGGTCATGAACAGCGCCTCCAGGCACTTGAACCCCCATCCCAGGCGACGGATGCCCACCTGCGTGCCCTCGCCGCAGTCCATCAGCATCGCCCGTCCGTTCACGCGCACATAAAGGGAGGACAGGGCCCGGTCCGGCAGGGGCAGGGTTCCGCCCGTTCCCAGCGTGCACAGTTCCAGCATGCCACCCGTCTCCTCGTCAGTTAATGATCCCGCTGTTGGCCCTGAACTGCAGCTGATACAGCTCGTTGTACAGTCCCTTCCGGGCAATCAGCTCCTCATGGGTTCCCTGCTCCTGAATCCGCCCGTCCGCCACGACGGCGATCTCGTCCGCGTTCTTGATGGTGCTCAGCCGGTGCGCCACCACCAGCGTCGTGCGGCCGATGCACAGCTCGTCCAGCGCCTGCTGAATCAGGATTTCCGTCGTGTTGTCCAGCGCGCTGGTCGCCTCATCCAGAATCAGAATCGGGGGATTCTTCAGAAAGACCCGGGCGATGCTGAGCCGCTGCTTCTGGCCGCCGCTCAGGCGGACCCCGCGCTCGCCGATCTGCGTCTCGTAGCCGTGCGGCAGAGACATGATATAGTCATGAATGTTCGCCCGTTTGGCCGCGTCGATGATTTCCTCCTCCGTCGCGTCCAGCCGGCCGTAGCGGATGTTCTCCATGAAGCTGTCGTTGAACAGATAGATGTCCTGCTGAACGATGCCGATATTCCGCCGCACGCTCTCCAGCGTCAGGCTGTGAATCTCCATCCCGTCCAGCAGAATGCTTCCGCTCACCACATCGTAAAAGTGCGGAATCAGGTGGCAGATGGTGGTCTTTCCTCCGCCGGAGGGCCCCACCAGCGCAAACTTTCTTCCTTCGGGAATATCCAGGTTCACGTGCCGGAGCACCTTCTGATCCTCATCGTAGGCGTAGCTGACATCCCGGAAAACGATATGGCCCTTCAGCTGTCCCGCGTCCCGGGCGCCGGGCGAGTCGGTTTCCGCTTCCTCGTCCATGATTTCGCAGAACCGTTCAAAGCCGGTCACGCCGTTTTCAAACTGCTCCATGAAGTTGATCAGCGTCATCACCGGGGAGGTAAACATATTCACGGAAACAATAAACGCGCTGTAGTCGCCAAAGCGGATATCCCCCCTGTAGAGAAAGAAGCCGCCCGCGATCAGCACCACCACATTGAAGACATCCATCACGAAGGTATTCCCGGAGTGAAACCGTCCCATGGCGCTGTAGGAATCCTTCCGGGCCACCTTGAAGCGGTCGTTGCCCGATTCAAACTTTTCCATTTCCTTGTCCGCGTTTGTGTAGGCCTTGGTCACGCGGATGCCGCTGATGGAGCTTTCCAGGCTGGCGTTAATGTCCGCCAGCGCCGCGCGCGTATCGCGGAAGGCCTTGCGCATCTTTCGGCGCAGGGAGTAGGAAATGACCAGCAGAAACGGCACGCAGGCAAAAATGATCAGCGTCAGCCAGATATTGATCGTGCTCAGGTAGGTGAAGGACACGATGATGCTGATCAGGGAAATGATGATGTTTTCCGGGCCGTGGTGCGCCAGCTCGCTGATGTCGAACAGGTCATTCGTCATCCGGCTCATGATCTTGCCCGTTTCATGCGAATCGTAGAAGCTGTAGGGCAGGGCTTCCAGGTGCGCGAACATATCCGAGCGCATCTGCGCCTGCATGTAGACGCCCATCATGTGCCCCTGGTACTGAATAAAATAGTTCAGCCCCATCTTGATCAGATACAGGCACAGAAGAAGCACACCGGCGATGACCACCATCCGGTAATTCCGGTTGGGGATCAGGTCATTGAGCATGGACCGGGTGATGATCGGATAAACGATGCCCAGCAGGGATACAAGCAGGGAGGCACCCATATCCAGGCAGAAGAGCTTTTTATGCGGTTTATAATAGGATATGAACCTGCGCAGCAGACCGCGGGTCTGAGCAGCGCTCCGTTTTTCCTTCTCGTCCTGCGGCATACCTGCTCCCCTTTCCTGTTCTCATACAGAGGTATTGTAAAAGGCTTTCCGCCGAAAGTCAATCATTCCCTCCGACCCTTCGGAGCGATGAATATTCATGCACAAATATTCATTATTATTGCATATTCCGTCCGCGTTTCAGAACGCGAAAAAAACTTTTGAAAATCTTTATATTTCACTTGACAAGCCTGCTGAAAGGGTGTATATTCCACCGCATAAACATGCACGAAGGAGGCACTCTGTATGAATAAAGAAAACATTAAGAAGGTTGTCCTCGCCTATTCCGGCGGTCTGGATACCTCCATCATCATCCCCTGGCTCAAGGAGAACTACAACAATCCCGAAATCATCGCCGTCTCCGGCAACGTCGGGCAGGCGGATGAGCTCGAGGGGCTGGAGGAGAAAGCGCTGAAGACCGGCGCTTCCAAGCTCTACGTGCTGGATCTGACGGACGAATATGTCAACGACTATATCATTCCCACCATGAAGGCCGGCGCGATCTACGAGGATTATCTTCTGGGCACCAGCCACGCGCGTCCCTGCATCGCCAAGGGCCTGGTCGAAATCGCCCGGAAGGAAGGCGCTGACGCCATCTGCCACGGCTGCACCGGCAAGGGAAATGATCAGGTGCGCTTCGAGCTGGCTGTAAAGCACTTCGCGCCGGATATGCCCATCATCGCCCCCTGGCGGGAATGGTCCATCCAGTCCCGGGATGAGGAAATTGACTACGCCGAGGCGCACCATATTCCGCTGAAGATCACCCGGGAAACCAATTATTCCAAGGATAAGAATCTCTGGCATCTGAGCCATGAGGGGCTGGATCTGGAGGATCCCGGCAACGAGCCTCAGTATGAAAAGCCCGGCTTCCTGGAGATGGGCGTCTCCCCGCTGGACGCGCCGGATGAGCCGACCTACATCACCCTGGATTTTGAAAAGGGCATCCCGGTGGCCCTCAACGATGAGAAGCTTTCCGCCAAGGATATCATCCTGAAGCTGAACGAGCTGGGCGGCAAAAACGGCATCGGCATCATCGACATCGTCGAAAACCGGCTCGTGGGCATGAAGTGCCGCGGCGTATACGAGACGCCCGGCGGAACGATTCTGTACCGCGCCCACGAAGCGCTGGAGTCCATCTGTCTGGACAAGCTGACCATGCATGAAAAGCAGAAGCTGTCCATCACCTTCGCGGAGCTGGTCTATAACGGTCTCTGGTTCTCCCCGCTGCGGGAGGCGCTCTCCGCCTTTGTGGACAAGACCCAGGAGCGCGTCACCGGCAAGGTCCGGCTCAAGCTGTACAAGGGTAACATCATCAAGGCCGGCCTCTGGAGCGACTATTCCCTCTATTCCGAAGACATCGCCACCTTCGGGGCCAGCGATTACAATCAGAAGGATTCCGCGGGCTTCATCACCCTCTTCGGTCTGCCCACGAAGGTGCAGGCCCTGGTCGATGCCGCGCATCAGTAACCCGTTTCTCCTTTCCAGGCCCGGCGCTGCTCCGGGTCTGGAATTTTGGTACATACGCCCGCGCTGCACAGCGCGCCGAGGAGTTCCCGCATGAAGAAAGTGTTTATTGACGGCAGCGCCGGCACGACCGGCCTGCGGATCCGCGAGCGGCTCAGCTGCCGCGACGGGCTTCAGCTGATCACCCTTCCCGAAGCGCTGCGGAAGGATCCCGCGGCCCGGCGGGATGCCCTGAACGAGGCGGACGTGGCCTTCCTCTGTCTGCCGGACGCCGCCGCCGAGGAGGCCGTTTCCCTTCTGGAATCAGACAGCACCGTCCTCATCGATACCTCCACCGCCCACCGGACCTCGCGGGGCTGGGTCTATGGCTTTCCGGAATTGTGGAACCGGCGGGATCAGATTCGCTCCTCCCTCCGCATTGCCAATCCGGGCTGTCACGCCACGGGCATGATCTCCCTGGTCGCGCCGCTGATCGCTTCCGGCGCCATCCGGAAGGACGCGGTGCTCTCCTGCTTTTCCCTGACCGGTTATTCCGGCGGCGGAAAGAAGATGATCGCCGAATATGAGGCGCCGGACCGCTCTCCCCTGCTGGACGCGCCGCGCCAGTACGGGCTGACCCAGTCTCACAAGCATCTGCCGGAGATCAAGGCCCAGTGTGAGCTGGAAAACGAACCGGTCTTCTGCCCCATCGTGGCTCCGTATTATGCCGGCATGGAGGTCACCGTGCCGCTTTCCTGGGCCGATACCTATCTGACCTCCGGAGAGCTGCTGGACATCTATGAAGCCTATTACCGGGACGAGCCGCTGATTCACGTCCGGCGCGACGCGGACGAGGCGGGCTTCCTGGCCGCGAACGCCTTCGCCGGCCGGGATGATCTGGAGATCGCCGTCTTCGGGCAGGAGGAGCGCATGATTCTGGTTTCCCGGTTTGACAATCTGGGCAAGGGAGCCTCCGGGGCCGCCATTCAGAACATGAATCTGGCGCTGGGCCTGCCGGAAACCGAGGGGCTGGTGATCTGAGCATGGATGAAGTGACCATATCCGCCATGACCGAGGCGGACTATGATGAGGTGCATGCCCTCTGGCTGACCATCCGGGGCTTCGGCATCCGCGCCCTGGATGATTCCAGGGAGGATATCGCCCGGTTTATCCGCCGGAATCCAACCACCAGCGTCGTGGCCCGTCAGGGTGGGCGGATCGTGGGCTCCATCCTCTGCGGGTCGGACGGTCGGCAGGGCGCGCTGTATCATGTGTGCGTGGCGCGGGAATGCAGGCGCCGCGGAATCGGCACCCGGATGGTCAGCTACTGCATGCAGCAGCTGCGCCAGATGGGCATCAACCGCGTCGCGCTCATCGCCTTTACCCGGAACGAGGTCGGAAACGCCTTCTGGAAAAAAATCGGCTGGAACGAAAAATCCGACGTCAATTACTACACCTTTGAACTGAACGACAAAAATATCACGCGATTTATTGGAGAAGAACATGAGCATTCGTAAAATTCCCGGCGGCGTCACGGTGGCGAAGGGCTTCCGCGCCGCGGACTGCGCCGCGGGCATCAAATATCAGGGGCGGACGGATATGGCCATGATCGCCAGCGACGTGCCCTGCACCGTAGCCGGTACCTTTACCACCAATATCGTCAAGGCTGCCCCCGTTCTCTGGGACATGGACATCGTTCATCATGCCGCGCAGGCCCAGGCCGTGGTCGTGAATGCCGGCATCGCCAACGCGGCCACCGGCGAAACGGGGCTACGCCTCTGCCGGGAGACCGCCGAATGCGTCTCCGACGCGCTGGGCATCCCCGCGGACAGCGTGCTCATCGGTTCCACGGGGGTCATCGGTCCCAACATCCCTCTGGACCGGATTCAGTACGGCGTCAGCACCATGGTCCCCCGCCTGTCCGCCACGCTGGAGGCCGGCACCGCCGCCAGCCGCGCCATCATGACCACGGACACCGTGAACAAGGAATTTGCCGTCACCTTCGACCTGCCCGCCGCGGACGGCTCCGGTTCCGTTGCCGTGCATCTGGGCGGCATGAGCAAGGGCTCCGGCATGATCCATCCCAACATGTGCACCATGCTCGGCTATCTCACCACGGATTGCGCCATTTCCTCCGCGCTGCTGCAGCGCGCGCTCAGCGCCGTGGTGCCGGACACCTTCAATATGATCAGCGTGGACGGGGACACCAGCACCAACGATACGCTGCTGATCCTGGCCAACGGGCTTGCGGGCAACCGGCTCATTGAGGCGGAGGATGAAAGCTACGCTCTGTTCGTGAAGGCCCTGGAGAGCGTCTGCCGCGATCTGGCCATCCGGATGGC